>CALMIS010000382.1 GCA_937864185.1 uncultured Chloroflexota bacterium | reverse complement strand
GCTACCCCACTTCTAAAAACTGCTGCATAAGTAGCTCCCGCTGGGCCTGCCGCCGCTTTTTGGAGGCATCGCGATAGCCCGGGGCTTGACGAGAGAGGGAAGCGAATCGCTCTTCGGCGGCGGACCACTGCCCTTGCTGCAGGAGCGCATTGGCCTCCTGATACAGCGATGAGAGTTCGCGTTGTTTGCGCCGGGCTTCGCGGAGAAGCGTCAACGTATCCCGAAAGCCGGCTTCGAGCGCGACAAGTTCGGTCAGCACGATCAGCGCTTGCGACCAGTTCTGCTGCTCGCACAGTTTTTTCCCCTGGTCATACAGAAAATTGAGCTTGCGCTCGTGCAGGCTGAGATGGGTCTGCTGCACGATGGCCTCGAGGGCGTGATAAGCCTGGCTGACTGCCTGGAACTGGCGGGCGCTCTCGGCTTTCAAAGCCGGATCGGTTTGGCGATCCGGGTGATACTGTTTGGCCAGCTCTCGATATCGCTCCTTGACCCGGCGCGGTGAAGCATTGGGCGCCAGACCCAGAATTTGAAAATGCTTCTCGAGATTGGCAGATTGATCCATCAGGCCCTCTTGTCTGTCTCTTATTGTATCAAGGGCAGGCTAGCAAGCAAATTTTATGTGAAGTCTAGAGAGTCGCTTACTAAGGCGTGGCCGTGGCGGTTGGGGTCAGGGTGCCGGTCGGCGTGAGGGTGGGGGTGTTGGTAATGATCACCGTGGGCGAAACTGTCACGGTAGGCGCCCCCGTCGCCGAGGGAGTCAGAGTCGGGGTCTGGCTCGAGGTAGGCGTGACCATGGGGGTCTGGGTCAACGTGGCGGTGGGCGAGACAGTGCCGATCGGTGTGGCCGTGGGTGGCAGCAGTTGCCAGTCGAGGTCAACCTCGGCGCTGCCGATGCTTTCGTAATACTCGACTCTAACCTGATGCGAACCGCTCAAGTTGACCTCGACCGTGCGGGTGCGAGCGCTGCCAGGGCCATTGGTCCACTCGCTCAGGATCAAGCTGTTATCGATGAATACCCGGATGCCATCGTCAAACTCAGCGGTGAAGCGATAGAGCCCACCGGCAAAATTGACCGTTCGCGTCCAGCGGGCCGAGAAATCATCGGCCGGGATAACGGAATCGGGTGAGCTAAAGGCCCAGTTGAAGTCAATCGTCCCATCGTTGCGGGTCAGGGCCGGCGCGCCGGAGAGCGTTGGATTAGCCCAATAATCGCCGCGCCAATCCGGGTAGAACGGAGTGGGCGTGTAGGTGGGGGTCGAGAAAGTGGACTTGCTCCAGAAGACCTCGATTTCGGCCTCCCCACCGCGCTCATAATACTCCACCCGGACCTCTTTCAGCCCGGCGCTGAGAGCGTAGTCGCGGCTGATCTCGCGGAACAGGCCGTCGCGCCATTCATCAATAATGAGCTGGTTGTCGACAAAGAGCCGGGCGCCATCATCGACCCGCACGGTGAAGCGATAGCTGGCCGGCTCAAAATTGACCAGGCGCACCCACCGGGCCGAGAAGTTATCGACCGGTAAGCCGGGACCGGGGGCCCCCAGACCCCAGTCAAAGTTGATGCTGCCATCGTCCCGGACCAGGAGGGGATCGCCAAAGAGGTTAACGTTGGGCCAGAAGGCTGCCCGCCAATAGGCGGCCGGCGGACCGGGAAGCGGCGGCGGCGCGGCGACCCGTTCCCAACGGAAGCGCACAAAAGCCGTGCCGGAGAAATCCGCGTACTCCAGCAAAACCTCGTGCTGGCCGGAGAACTCGATCGGATACTCGACGCTAATGCTGCGCGGCGAGGTGCTGAACCACTCATTGATGATTAGATCGTTGTCGATCCACAACCGAATCCCGTCATCCGCTTCGACCGTAAAAATGTACAGACCCGCCTCCAGATCATAGGTGCGGTACCAACGAGCCGAGAAGTTATCAACCGGCAGGTTGGCGGCCGGGGCCTCGACCCCCCAGTTGAAGTCCAGCCCGGCTTCGTTGCGGACTAAAGCCGGCGCCCCGGACAGGGTCGGATTGTTGTAGTACTCGGCCTGCCAATCGCCGATGGTTGGGATCACGTTAGTTGTGGGCGTGGGGCCGAGGCCATTAGCCGGGGTGTTGATCGGTGGGGGGGTGATGGGCAAAATAGTTGGCACCACGGTCAGAGGCACAGTCGGGGTTAACAGAGGCTCAGTTTCGATCAGGGGGAACTCACCGGTGAGGCTGGCCCCTGACTCGGTTGACGTGGCCACGACGCGCACAGTTGTCAAATCGGTCCAGCCGGAGCCGGCAGGCAGCAAAAAAGAGGCGATAAACGAACCGTCACCGGTTACCGGGCTGTTGGTCATCAAAGGCGCCACGCCCTGAGCACTGGTTGGGTCGATAACCTGGACGTTAACCGTATCATTCGGTGTCCAACCGCTACCGGTGACCGTGATCAGCGTGCCACTATTGCCTGGGACGGATAACAGCTCGATGGTGGCGGAACCCGGCAGCGGCCGGGTCAAGGGGCCACCCGGCGTTTGGGTCACAAAGCTAACCGCCGCGGTCGAAGTGGGTACCGGTCCCACCGGCCGGGTGTAGAAGAAAATGTAGAAAAGCACCGCGCAAATCAACAGCAGCAACAGCACAAAGACCGTTACCAAGATCGCCAGCAACAGCGGCTGCTCTAAGAGTTTATCGTACCAGGCTTTGGCCCGAGAAGGAGGCGTCTCTCGCGGCGTGACTTTTGTCTCTTCCACTGAGACCTCGCGGTAGTATTATGTCTTCTATTATACCCTGCCTCCTCACTATGTAAAGTGTGTGATAGACTCGTTTGGGTAGGGGATAAAGGTAAAAACATCAACCACCATTAAACTACGTAGGGCATAGGAACATGACGTCCTATGCCCCAGCTCCAATCTTTAGCGCCAGCTTATCACTCGCTCGTCTACAAAGTTGTAGGTGAAGTTGAGCTGATCATTTACTGTCGCGGCAAACATCGGGCGGGGATTGCCGCCGTCAGCGTTCATCACCCACACTTCCCATCGGCCGGTGCGGTTGGTGAGAAAGGCGATCTGGGTGCCGTCGGGTGACCAGGCCGGCGAGACATTGCTCCACTGGTGGCCCTGACCCTCGGGGGTGACGGCCACCCACAGCGGGGTTTGGGTCAAGCGGACCTGGCCGCTGCCGTCAGCATTGAGCCGGTAAATGTCGTAACCGTCGCCGCCGCGGCCCGAACTGAAGGCCAAATACTGCCCGTCCGGCGAAAAAACCGGCGAGCCGTCGCCGACCTGGGCGGTGAGCTGCTGCTGATAGTCGGCCCGATTGACATCACTGGCCAGCAGCCCGCGCCCGCCGTCGGAGATGATGCGCCATGCCTGCGCGGGATCCCAGGCCGGTCGGAAAGCGTAGGTGCCGCCGTCCATATCCTCAAAACTGCCGTCGGTCACGTCGACCACCCGCAGGTCCCAATGCGGATCGGGCGGGAGATCATATCTCAAGTAGGGCTTGCCGTCCTCCGTCCGCACCCGCACATTGCCCGCATTCCAAGGAACCTTAAAGCTGTGATTGGTGAGGTCAAGGTTGAGGTGTTTCTCAGCCAATCGACCTTCGTGTTGATAGTTGATGACAATCCGCGAGCCATCCGGTGACCAGTCCGGTCCTTTGGGTTGCTTGATGAAGCCCAGCACGGCCGTTTCACTGCCGCTGTTCAAATCCTTGACCCAGAGGGTGCCGTTACCGGCCTCGCCGCCTTCCCAACGGGTAAAGGCCAGCCGCGAGCCATCCGGCGAAAGCTGGGGATCGAGGCCGTGGGTGATGGTTTCCAGGCCGGTGCCGTCGGCATTGAGGGTGACGATGTCGCCGCCACTGCTCAATTGCAGGGCCACCTTCCCTTCTTTGGCCGCTTTGGCCGAGGCCTCCGCCAGGAACGGGTCGATAGACGCCGGCGCCGGGGGCGGGGGCGGAACGGGAGCCAGCGGCAGGTTGGCCACATTGTCGCTCAGGGTCAGGTATTGAATTTGCGTCCAACCATCGCCGCTCCCCAAAATGGGCTGCACGCGCGCCCAACTGTGACCTTCATTCAGGCCAACCACGCGGATCAGGTTATTGATGGCCAGCCGGCCGACTTCATCGCTATAAATGCCGGGGCCGTTGCGCAGGGTCAGAGCGTTACTGTTGGTCCAGCCGGTGTACACTGCCGGCGCCGCGGCGATATCGCCCTCGATGATCTTGACATCGCTTAGGGCCACCCAGCCCAACCGCGAGGTTTCAAACTCAGGCTCGATCAGCCCCCACTGGCGACCGGGGTCTACGCCGACCAGAGTCAGCCGTTCCAGCGGATCGGTCAGTTCGTCGATCGCGGCAAACTGGGTCCCGGGACCGGGCCGCACCTCGGTTTTGCTGACGGCCAGGTTAGCCGTAGCAACCGCTCCTAGAGCGGTGACGGTTTGCTCCAGGTTGTCCTGTCTTTCCAGTCGATCCGCAGCGGCGCTCACAAGACTTACCGTCGACTCCGGCCCTTGACTGACTGAATCAGCCGCCGCTTCGCTCGCTCCAGCGGTTCCTGACGATATGACCGGCACAGCCTCCACGGCATCCACCAAATCGATATAAGCGAGCGAGACCCAGCCGGACAAGGTGGGCGTTTGGATCAAGGTCCAATCGCGGGTGGAATTAACACCCAGGACCTCGACCGGCTGGCCCGAGGTCAAAATGCCCTGTTTAGCGGCAGCCGGGCTGGGACCCTGACGCACGTTGACGGCGGAGATGTTAACCTGGCCTTGGGTAACCGGCCGCACGCTGTCAAGCGGCGCCAGGTCTAGAGACGAGGAGGCTAGCCCGACGGTCGCCGGGTTGGCGAGCGAGGGCGGGGCTTCGACGGCCGGCTCCGTGACGCCCTCGACCGGCGCCCGCGCCCCGATATGAGTATCGCTATCATCCTCCGGGGTATAGCTGACCCGCACCTCTTCCAACCCAATTTTCGGGAAAGGGGTAGGTGGCGGTGTGGGCTGCGCCGGCACCGGCGTCGGCCAGGCCGCCGCATCGAGCGGGTGCAGCGTTTCTTCTTCGGCGGCATGGCCGGCGCACCCGGTCAGAATGAGTACTAAAGTGAGTATCAGGATGATGAGCGTTTGTTTTTTCATAGTTCTTATCTGTTCCTTGGTACAGACCCTACGACATAATCGTTTTCTTGGGCTGCATGGCCATTTTTACCGACTGAAGAACGGTAAAAAAATTCTATCATTCTGCTTATTCTGCTCTAAAATCCAGAAGCGCCACGTTTTCTCCTTCGACCGGGTTAGCCAACCTGCGGCGCAGCCCGTTTAACGAGGTTGAAAACCGTTCAAAGAAATAATACATCACCGGCACCAGCAGCAGCGTTAGGAGGGTTGAGGAGATGTTGCCGCCAATGAGGACCGCTGCGATCGGGGCTCGAATTTCGGAGCCGGCGCCGGTGCCAAACAGGAGCGGCAGCAGGGCAAAGACGATCGCAAAGACGGTCATGAGGATGGGTCGCAGCCGCACCCGGCCGGCCTCGACTAGCGCAGCTTTGACATCGGTGTAGCCGTGATCCTGGCGTAAGGTGTTGGTGTAATCGACCAGCAAGATGGCGTTTTTGGCCACGATCCCGACCAGCATCACCAGGCCCAACAACGACATGATGTTTAGGGAATTACCGGTCAGGTACAGCCCGCCCAACGCGCCGACCACCGCCACCGGCAGCGAGAAGAGAATAGCCAGCGGCTGCAAAAAGTTTTCATACAAGGCCACCAACAGCATATAGATGAGGAGCACCGACAGCAGCATAGCAAACCCAAGCTGGCTGAAAGCATCGCGTTGGGCATCGGTCATGCCCACAAACTGGACCTCGTATCCGGCCGGAAAATCAAGCTGCGAGCGCAGGGCGGCCTCGACTTCGTTAGCCACGTCGGCGGCGCCACGCCCGCTGACGCCAAACTCAAGCAGCAACGAGGGCTGCCGGTTCAGGCGCTCGATGTTGCCGGGGGCCTGGGTGCTGGACACTTCTGCAACCTGGCCGAGTGAAATCTGCCGACCTTGAGAGTAACCCAGCGGAAGCTGCATCAGTTGGCTTAAATCAGTCCGGGGTTCTTCAGCCAGGCGGAGGACAAGATCGATTTCCTCATTACTGTCCCCGGGCTTGAAGGTGCCGATTTCCTTGCCGTTAACGGCCGTGCGCAACGCGGTGCCGACCTGTCCCACGGTCAGCCCCAGGTTGGTGGCTCGCTGGCGATTAATGATCAGCTGCGTTTCCGGCGAGCGGTCCGCCCCATTGTTGCGCAGATCGACCACGCCCGGCACGGTCCGGATAACCTCTTCGGCCTCGGCGGCCAGTTCAACTAAGGTCTCGTTATCGGGGCCGAGCAAGCGCAGTTGCGTCGCTGCTGACGAGCCGACGGCCGAATTCAAGCCGAGCGCAAAGCTGGCCGATGGCACTTGCTGGAGCGCCGGGCGCAGCACCTCGATGACCTCAGCCGTACTGCGGTCACGGGCGGCTTTGTCGACAAGTTTTAGGGTAAAAACAGCACTGTCGGGCTGCTCGTTCCCGCTGCTCAGCAAGTTGCCCCCGCCGACGCCCACCTGGGTGACAAGTTTGGCCAACTCGGAAACTTCGGCGACCATAATTTTCTCGGCCCGGCGGGCGGCGCGATCAGTGGCGTCAAGGTTGGTCCCAACGGGCATTTTTAGGGTGATGTTGATTTGACCATCATCCTCCTGGGGCAACATTTCGCCGGCAATGAAACCGCCGGTGATCAAAGAGAAACCGGCCAACAGCGCCACCGCCGAAATAACCACGACGAACAGTTGAGTATGGATATTCTTCAAAGCCAGGCGCAGAGTCGCCGCATAAGCATTGGCCAAGCCGGTAAAGAGTGCTTCCCACCAGGTGATAAATTTTTGCCAGGACCAGAGAAGGGGCAAAGTCAGCCGGTGAACCATCCGCCCCCATTTGCCCCGGGGTTTGACTTCATCCGTTTTGCTTTTGAGCCAGTAGGCCGCCAGCATCGGGGTGAGGGTGAACGACACCAACAGCGAGAGCAGGGTCGCCACGGCCACGGTGATCCCGTACTCGCGGAAGAACTGGCCGACGATGCCGCTCATAAAGGCGACCGGCAGATAAACCACCACAATCACCGAGGTGATGGTGATAGCGGCCAGCCCGATCTCGCTGCGGCCGTCGAGCGCAGCCTGGATGGGACTTTTGCCCAGATGCAGGTGACGCTCTACGTTTTCCAGCACCACAATCGAGTCATCCACCACAATGGCGATCACCAGAGTCAGGGCGATCAGGGTCATCATGTTGAGGCTAAAGCCAAACCACCACATCGCCAAAAACGTGACAATCAGCGAAGTCGGCACCGACAGCATAACGATCAGACTGCTATTGATGGTGTGCAAGAAGATCAGCATAATGACGCCGGTAATGACCACCGCCAGCAATAAATCCTCTTGCACAGCGGCGACCGACTCTCGGGTGAAGGCCGTATTATCGATGACGACTTCCAGCGTGGCATTGCTGGGCAGTTCTTGCGCTTCGAAGATGGTCAGGGCCGCTTTGACCTCGTCGGCGACCGCAATGGCGTTGCCGTCGCTGGTTTTCACGACCGTAACCAGGACCGCCTCCTGGCCGTTAAACCGGACCAAGCGTGAGGTATCGGCGTAGTCTTCCGTCACCGTCGCCAGATCGCGCAGGTGAACCAGGCCGCCGGTATCCATCCCGGCCGGCGTTGGTGGCCGCCCCATCGCCAGTTGGCTGGGACGGCCGGCCACTACCATGTTTTGAATATCCTCGAGGCTGCTGAACTCCCCCACGGTGCGAAGCGCGGTTCGGCTATGACCCTGCTCCAGGTTACCCGCCGGCACTGTGGCGTTTTCGGCCACAAGCAGTTGTTCCAAGGTTGAGAGCGGAAGGTTGTAGGCCGCCATCTTGATCGGATCGGGGTTAATCTGGATTTCGCGGTCGCGCCCGCCGGCTACCGAGACCGAAGCGACACCCGACACGGCCTGCAAGCGCGGTTTAAGCTGTTCGTCGGCCAGGGTGTAGAGGGCATCTTGCCCTTGGGGACCGCTCAAAATGATTTGCAGAATCGGCGTGGCGTTGATATCGGCCTTGATGATGGTGGGATCTTCGGCATCAGCAGGCAGGTTGCCTTTGATGGCTTCGATTTCACGCGAGACGTCCATGGCGGCCTGGTTGCCGTCCACGCCTTCGGCAAACTCGATGGTTACCGTGCCAAAGCTCTCGCCGGCCTTCGAGGTCATCTCTTTGATGCCGGAGACGCCAGCCACGGCATCTTCTATTTCTGCTAATACTTCGCTGGCGACGTCGTCGGGCGACGCGCCGGGGTAAACAACCACCACGGTCACGTAGGGAATATCGACTTTGGGCATGCGATCGACGTTGAGAAAGGTATAGCCGATGTAGCCCATCAACACCAGGCCGATGATCAACATCAATACGGTTAAGGGGCGGTTAATGGATAATTTTGTCAGTCCCATAAGATCCTCTAATCACTGCACGATGAATGTCATCGGAAACAACTTATATTTCCGGGACAACTTCTACTTTTGCCCCATCTTCCAGATTGACCTGGCCATTGGTCACCACGATTTCACCAGCTTTAACACCTGAAACGATTTCCACCTGAGTTTTGGTGGTCAGGCCCGTTGTCACCGGCCGCTCTTCCACCTGGCCATCAGCATTGAGGACAAAGACCGTGGGCTGCTCGTTGCTGGTGGTCACGGCCGTCAGCGGGGCCAACAAAGTATTCTTTTTCTCTTCGGCCAGCAGAGTAGTATCGGCAAACATCCCGCTCCGCAGCAACCCCTTTTCATTCAGCGGGGTAATCGTGACGGCGAAGGTGTGGGTGTTGGCATCGGCGATGGGGGCCACGGTGGTGACCACCGCCGGGAAATCCACGCCGGGATAGGCCGAGACGTGCAGCGACACGGGCTGCCCTTCAAACACCTGTCCGATCCGGCTCTCCTCGACATCAATCTTGACCTCGGTTTCGTTCGAGACCACCAGCCCCAAGGCCGTCGTCGATCCGACCATATCTCCTGCTTCGGCATAGAGTTCAGCCACAACCCCATCAATCGGCGAGGCCAGGGTGGTGTAATTCACTTGCAGCGCCGCCAATTCGACCGCGGCCTCGGCCTGGGCGATACTGGCCCGCGCCCCGTCAAAATCAACGGGCCGGAACGGATTTTCGGCCAGGGTCAGCTTCAATTCGGCTTGAACCACCTGGCTCTCCAGCGGGGCCAAGGTGGCGTCGCCGGGCGTGGTTTGCAGGTTGTAGGCGGCCAGCGCTTGCTCATAGGTATTGGTGGCTTTCTCCAAAGCCAGCGCCTGCGGCATCGCCCCCACTTCGCCGGCCCAAGCCACTTTGTCGTATTCGGTTTGAGCCTGCCGCACCGCCGCCTGAGCATTCGCCAACGCCGCCGCCGCCGAGGTGCGCTCGTTGTCATCGATATTTTCCACGTCACTCAGCGCGGCCCGGGCCAGACTTAAGGCGTTTCGGGCGGCCGCGATCTCTTCCGGCCGCGAGCCGAGTTCCATTTTTTCCAGGTTGAGCCGGGCCTGGGTCAGGGCCGCCTGAGCTTGTTTGAGTTGGGCGACATAGGCGTCACCGTCTATGAGGGCGATCGGGGCTCCCTTTTTAACCGGATCGCCGACTTTAACCAGCAGTTTTTCAAGCTGGCCGCCCACTTTGGGCACCAGGGTGATGTCGCTTTGGGCTTGCAGGTTGCCGCTGTAGTTGAGCAGCAGCGAAATATCGCCGCGTTCAATCGGGGCGACCTCAACGGGGAGGCTGTGTTCGGCGGCCAAAGTGGCCGCGTCAGCCTCGGGTGGCGCGGCGGCAGCCTCTGAGGCGACGGTATTGCAGCCGGTGACCAGCAGTCCGGCGGCCAGCAGCGCCAGCATAAGCAAGAGAGTCAGAGTATTTTTTGACGGGTTGTCCATAAATTGTCTTTCTCCTTAGAGTGACTGAAGCATGATGTTACGCTTTCGGTTTATCGTATTGCGCGTCTGTGGCTTGGGAATCCAGGTGGTTAACAGCCAGTAAAGGTAACCCCAGATTGGCAATTTTTCTGAGAATACCGTGCAAGGCCGCCTGGTCGATGATCCGGCCGGTTAAGACGGTGACCGGCTCGCTGTCCGACTCGGTTTGAGTGGTGATAGTCAAGCCATCGAACCAATCCGACCACTCCTGACCCAGCCAGCCGAGAACTTTGATCTGATATTCGGCGGCGCTTTGAAACGGACACTGCACTTTTGAAAAGAATCGGTTTTGGGACATGAATCAACTCCTCAACGGGGTCAGCGTAATCAACTGACCCGCTCAGTATAGCGGTCGAGGCGGTATAGATGCATCTCCCAAATGGGATATTAAGGGTTATATTTGGCGGATATAGAAAACAGCGGAGTAAGTTGACTTAAGTGGTAAGCAAAAGGGCTAACTCACGGGCTTTGGTCACGGCCTGAGTACGATTGGAAACCTCAAGCTTACTATAAATGTGAGAGGTGTGAATTTTAACCGTGCCGGGCGTAATAACCAGCTCATCGGCAATCTCCCGGTTCGAGTAGCCTTTGGCCAGGAGTTGCAAAACGTCCATTTCCCGGTCGGTGAGCGGCTCGATCAGAGGTGAGATCGCCCACTCGGGCGAGGAAACATACGCTTCTGGAGAGGCGGTCCCCGGAACCGGCGCGGTCTTGAGCAGCAAATAGATATAATCCGGGGTGGGCCGCTGACCGGATCTGTTTTCTTGCCGATTGGCTGCCAGGTCGCGCAGCAATCCGACCATAGGAGAGCCAAAATCAACAAAGGTGCGGAGATAGCCCTCCGGTTCGGCCAGGGCCAGGGCCGCGCTTAAATCGGTTAACGCCTGAGCGTGGTCGCCTTGGGCTTGATGCACCAAGGCCAATAAAATATGGCCGTTGATGCGGTCATCGATATTTTGATCATCGGCGCTGAGCAGCAAAGTTGAGGCCATAACGGCGACCTCGTCAAATTCATGCAAAGCCAGGTATCGTTGGGCGACCAGGGCGGTCAGTTTGGAAATCCGAGAGGCAAGCTGCAAGAGGGTGGGGGCTTGATAAGATGGCAATACTTGGCGCATGGTGTCCAGATCACTCTGGGCAATCCACAGCGGGATACGCAGCACGTGAGAGATCGGCAGGTGAAAGCCGAGATCAACTTCTTGCAACAGTTCATCCATTTCATCGGCCATGCGAGCAGCTTCGGTCAGCTCGTTTTTGGCCTGTAGCACACGGATTAGGCCAAAATATCCAGCCGCCACCGCCCGCACCGTGCCCAGACCGCGGCTGCCAAACTCGATCCCTTTTCTGGCGTGATGCTCAGCGCCAGCCAGATCGTTCCACTCATACAAGATCATGCTCAGATCGCTGTGAACCAGAGCCAATGAAAAAAGCGCTTCAGGTTCTTGCTTGCCGAGGACTTGCAGCAAACGTTGATATAAAACCGCCGCCTGCTTGAGTTGGCCGTGCAGGAAATGTCGCTCGGCCTGGTTCAGGAGAGCGAGGGTGGTGACCGTGTCGTCTGCCACCAGGTTCTCGGCCTGGAAGCGATGGACCAGGTTATCGGCGGCGTTGAAATCACCGGTTATCCAATAGGCCAACCGCAGTTGATGAATGACAAAACTCTTGAGCCCTGGCGGTTCGCCAGACAGCTGGCGCAGCCCGGCTTCCAACTGCTCGATCCCCTTTTGGGTTTCGCCCTGCAGCACGCTTAACTGGCCTTTAAGGGTTAGGATCAAGCCTTTCAGATCGACGGTGGCAAAGGAGGCCACTTGAAAGTGCGGGGCATAGGCTTCATTATAATAATCACCCGCTTTACTCCGGGGCATAATTTGGGCTTCGGCCTGGGCCAGCCGCCGCCTGCTGGCTTCGAACTTACCGTTGACAAACAACACCCAGGCATAGGCCAGATTCATAAACGGATGAGCCTGTAACCACGAGGCCGGCATAGTCTCCAGCCAGGTCAGTAGCAGCGCCTTTTTGCCCTGGATAAACATATCTTTAATATTTTGGACGATAAGGTTGCCGGCGCGATCATACTCTTGAGCGGCCAGAGCGTAATGAATGGCTTGATCGGGACTGCCCGCTTGCTCATACCAGTGAGAAGCCCGCCGCTTGAGTTCATCGGTCGCCTGGCCGGTTTGCTGTAACTTATGGCGAAGCAAGTCCAAAAACAGCCGGTGGTAGCGGTACCACTGCCGCTGCTCATCCAGAGACCTAACAAACAGGTTAGCCGCGGCCAGCCTCTCCAGCATAGCCTGGCCATGGTTATCCCCGGTCACGGCATCACACAACGGGCCACTGAGTTGATCGAGAATGCTGGTTTGCAACAGAAAGCGTTGCACGGCTTGCGGCTGCTGCTCAAAGACCTCCTGCACCAGATAATCCAGCACAAATTGATGGCTGCCCGTAAAATTGGCAATGAAATCATCGATATCTTCTCGCCCCTGGATCGACAAGGCCGCTAACTGCAGCCCGGCAATCCAGCCTTCGGTGCGGGTCTCCAAGGCTGATATATTTTCGGCGGATAGCGTCAAGCCCATAGCCTGATTCAAAAATGCCGCCGCTTCGGTCGAGGTAAAGCGCAGATCGTCGGTTCGCAGTTCCGAGAGCTGATTGCGGGCCCGCAGGCGAGCGACCGGCAGGGGCGGGGCGCTGCGGCTGATGATCACCAGATGCAACCGCGGCGGCAGATGATCGAGCAAGAACGTTAGCGAGGCGTGAACGGCCTCATCGTCGATCACGTGGTAGTCGTCCAGCACTAAAAATAGGGGGGCAGCAGAGACGGCCAGATCATTGATGAGGAGGGTGAGGGCCGTCTCCAGGTTGGCCGGCCGCGGCTCGGCCAGCAGTTCCAACGTGCGGCGGCCCAGCTCCGGTTGGACGGTTTGCAGCGCGTTGACGACATACGTCCAAAATCTGACCGGGTCATCGTCACTATCATCCAGCGACAGCCAGGCTACGAGCAACGCCCCGGCGGGCAGTTGGGGATTTAGCCAACTGGCCACCAACGTGGTTTTGCCAAAGCCGGCCGGCGCGGAAACCAGGGTCAGCTTCCGATGCGCCCCCGCTGCCAACCGCTCCAGCAGCCGGTCACGGGGCGTCAACGGCGTGCGCGTCGGCGGCAGAGCCAATTTAGTCATCAGGATGGGAGGGGGTTGGATGAGCGACTCTTGAGTGATGTGGGTGTATGACATAAAGTCATCTTTCTCACTGGGCAATGGCGTAATTGTAACACAAAACTAAGGTCGGAACTATTTTTGCCCGGCGAGGCCCTGCCGGCTCGCCCTCCCTACCGCAAAAAGGCTTCTTGCAACCCTCCATCAACGCTGATGATCTGGCCGGTGGTTTTGCTGAACCGCTCGCTAGCCAGCAGGTAGGCCACTTCAGACTGGTCGGCCAGCCGGATAGGCGATTTAGTCAAGGTCCGCTCGGCGTAGAATTGAGCCAGCTTAGCCCGCAACGTGTCGGCATCCTCGGTCTCGGAAAAGGGGATGCTGTACTTGGTCAAGGAGCTGATGACCCGCTCGCGGGGAAACATGCTGCTGCCCTCGACCACGGTGGCCGGGGCCAGGCCGTTAACCCGGACCAGCGGCGCCAGCTCGATGGCCAACTCGCGGACCAGGTGGTTGGCCGCGGCTTTGCTGGCATCGTACGCCAGCGACCCCTTCTTGGAGACCGCGGCATTGACGCTGGTCGTCAAGACCAACGAGCCGGGCAAGCCTTGAGCCTGCCAGATGTATCCGGCTTCATCGGCTACCAGAAAACTGCCGGTCACATTGACGTCGAATGTCAAGCGCCACTTGTCGTCGGGAATGTAGCCTTCAGGGTTAGGCGGCACAAAAATTCCGGCGGTGACAATGACGTTGTCAAGCCCGCCGTAGGCCAGAATAACCTGTTTAAACATAGCCTGCACGCTGGCCCGGCTGGTGATGTCGACCCCGAGGCCAATGGCCGGCCCGCAGGCGGAAATGCCCGTACCGGCCACACCAATCCCTAACCCGTAGAGATCGGTCAGCTCTTGAGCCGTGGCTTGAGCGGCCGCTTCGCTCAAATCGGCGCAGACCACGTGCGCTCCCTCCCGGGCCAGGCGGTGAGCCGTCGCTTTGCCGATGCCACTGCCGGCTCCCACCACGACGACCACGTTGCGGGCAAACTCTTTCTCCGGCGGCATGCGGCGCAGCTTCGCTTCTTCTAGGGCCCAATATTCGATATCGAACGCTTCCTGGCGCGGCAAGGCGATATACTCGCTAATCGCTTCCGCCCCGCGCATGACCTCGACGGCGCAGTTATAGAATTCAGCGGTCACCCGCGACTCGCTTTTGTTTTTGCCCCAGGCAATCATCCCCAGGCCGGGAATCAGAATGACGGTCGGATTGGGGTCGCGCATCGGCGGCGAGTCAGGCCGCTTGCAGGCCTCATAGTAGGCCGCGTAATCCCGGCGATACTCGGCCAGGCCGGCCTCTAATTTGCTCAACAGGGCGGCCGTATCTTCCTCTTGCGGGTTCCAAGCTACATAGAGCGGTTTGATTTTGGTGCGCAAAAAATGGTCGGGGCAGGAGGTACCTAGCTCGGCCAGGCACGGCGCGTCAACGCTGTTGACAAACCGTAAAATGGCCGGGTCGGCTTGAACGGTGCCGATGAATTTGTTTTGTTGGGAAACCATCCCACGCAGTTTCGGCAAAATCTCGACCAGGATCGCTTCGCGTTTCTCCTCGGAAAGGGGCTGGTACCGCTGCCCGCCAAAAGTCGCCTCGCCTTTATCGTGCGCCGCGATGTATTCAGCCGCTTTTTCGATCAAAGTCAGGGTCAGTTCATAGCAGGTTTTGTCATCATCGGCCCAGTTGATCAGGCCGTGTTGGCCCATCACCAGCCCTTTCAAACTTGGATTTTGGCGGCACTCTGCCTGCATGACCAGCCCCAAATCGAAGCCAGGCCGTTGCCATTTAATCCAACCCACGACATCGTCGTAGATTTCCTGAGTCAGTTCTCTGGAATTTCTGGCCGCGGCCACGGCAATAACCGCGTTAGGGTGCGTGTGATCAACGTGGTTGAAGGGGACAAACGAATGCAGGGGCGTGTCGATGGAGCTGGCTCGAGGATTCAGGTTGAAGGTGGTATGGGGATACATCCCGACCATCTGATCTTCACTCTCAGTTTTGGGTCCCTTGACCTTGGCCGCGTCATAGATTTTTTGAAGAGCCAGCAGCTTGGCTTGATAGAGAGAAGCAAAATTAGCCGGCTTGGCGGTGCGCAGGTCACCGCCGGAGCCTTTAACCCACAGCACTTCGACTGTCTCGCCGGTGAGCGGATCGGGCATCCTTAGTTTTGCAGACGTATTCCCGCCGCCGGTGTTGGTCACGCGCTGGTCAGCGCCTAACATGTTAGAACGATAGACCAACCGCTCGAGCGGATTGAGTTGGCTGGCTAAGTCATCATCCCAACTATACGTGACATACTTGAATTTTGTCTGCTGATCTGACATAGTTTTTCTCCCTATGTAAATATTAAACAGCCAAAGAAGAAGTGACTTTTAATGAGGAAAGGCAACTATAGTGATGAAACAACATTTCCAAAAACTTGGGTTGTTCAGCGAGATCGTGGCTCAGGTCAAACAGCATCAGGCTCTTTTTCCAAAAACCCCGCTCGGAAAAGAAACGCAGCAGCGGATCCGGGAGGCGTTGGGGTTTTGGAACAAAGCGGCGTTTCCTTAAGACGGACAGCGGATAAAAGCCTGGGAAAAGGATGAGGTGGCCGGAGAGCCGGCCGCCCGGAGGCCTACCGGGGCGAGTTTTACCCGGGGCCGCACAAATTCGATATCCCGATACAAGAAGCCGCTTTTTTCTGGCTACAACAGGTCCTGAACTAAGCCGGTATCCCGGCGACGGCCAGCACCGAGCGCATGCGCTCTACCGCCAGTTCAGGCTCAAGCAGCAGGCCGGCCTGGTCGGCCAGCACGAATAACCGGCTCAGGTGGACGATGGACCGGGCGCTCTCCAGGCCTCCGACCATTTTAAAGTGGGTTTGGTGGTCATTCAAGTAGGCCATGAAGACCACACCGGTTTTGTAATAGTAGGTGGGCGCCTGGAAGATATGGCGAGATAGCGGCACGGTCGGGGCCAGGATCGCGTCATACCGGGCCAGGTCACCCTGGTCAAGGGCCTCGATCGCGGCCGCCGCAGACGGAGCAATCGCGTCAAAGATACCCAGCAGGGCATGGCTGTAGCCCTGCTCATCGCCGCGAATCAAGTCGGGATAGTTGAAATCGTCGCCGGTATACATTTTGACGCCGGCGGGCAGGCGGCGCCGGACCGCAATTTCGAGACGATGATCTAGCAGCGACATTTTGATCCCATCGACTTTACTGGCATAGTCGCCGATAATCTGCAGACACACCTCCATAGCCGGGCCGATGTCAGCCGAGCCCCAATAGCCGCGCAGAGCCGGATCAAAGGCATCCCCCAACCAATGAATAATGACTGGCTGCGATACTTGAGACAGAATTCTACCATAGACTTGAACGTAATCAGCCGACTCCGTCGCGCAGGCCGCCAACGCCCGGCTAGCCATCAGAATAACGCGCCCGCCGACACCTTCCACGTAACTAACCTGCTCTTCATAGGCTGCTTCCACCTGGGCCAGGCTCAGATCCGGGCGAGGAGCCAACTGGTCAGTACCCGCGCCGCAGGCAATATTGCCGCCTACAATGCGCGCCTCGGTCACCGAGCGGCGGATGAGTTCCTTCGTAGTTTCCCAATCCAGCCCCATCCCCCGCTGGGCCGTGTCCATCGCCTCGGCCACCGCCAAGCCCAGTGACCAAAGATAGCGCCGGTAGGCCAGGGTCGCCTCCCAATCCAAAGCGGCCTCCAGAGTAGGGTCGACATCGGCCAGTGGATTGCAGACGACGTGGGCTGCCGAGTAAGCCACGCGGCTGCGCAGCGGCCTCTGTGGTGGCGCAAAAGCGGCCGCTGGTCCGGGCCGGTAAAGTTCCAGGCTGCCATCGGCCTGGGGGAGCTGTAGTTCAAGCGACATCTTTTTTCTCCAAGATTAGGGGGTAGGGGCGCAAAATTTTGCGCCCCTACCCGGGGTTAACTTGCATGCGCGGGATCGAGTGGCCGGTCTCCCTCTAGACCACCAGTTCGGGCACGTCTAGCCAGCAGCGCTCTTGCCAGGCTTGCAGTCCCAACTCGGCCAGTTGCACCCCTTTGGCCCCTTCCAAGAGGGTCCACGGGAAAGGAATGTCTTTGACCACATGCTTGAGGAACAGTTCCCACTGGATCTTGAAGGCATTATCGTAAATTTGGTTGGTCGGGACGCGCTGCCAGGTCTCAAAGAAATCGATCGGGCTGTCGATGTCCGGGTTCCAGACCGGTTTGGGCGTAAAGGAGTGGTGCTGAATGACACAGTCCCGCAGCCCGGCCACGGCGCTGCCCCGGGTGCCGTCGACCTGTATGGTCAGCAGATCATCGCGCCGAACCCGGACAGACCAGGAGGAGTTGAACTGGCAGATCACGCCATTGCCCAGTTCAAAGGTGGCGTAGGCCGCATCGTCGGCGGTACAGGTATACTCATGGCCCTTTTCATCGATCCGCTTGTCGATGTGGGTGGCAGCCAGGCAGGATAAGGCCTTGATCGAGCCAAACAGGTTCTCGACGACATACTGCCAATGAGGAAACATATCCAAGATCATGCCGCCGCCTTCTTCTTTTTTATAGTTCCAGGAGGGGCGTTGGGTGGGTTGGTGGAAGCCGTCAAAGACCCAGTAGCCAAACTCGCCCCGAACCGAGAGGATGCGCCCGAAAAAACCGGTGTCGATCAGATATTTAAGCTTCAGCAAGCCGGGCAAAAAAAGCTTATCCTGAACCACGCCGTTTTTCAAACCGACTTCGCGGGCCTCTTGATAGAGCGCCAGGGCGTCGGCCGTGTTGGTGGCCGTTGGCTTTTCGCAGTAGATGCTCTTCCGGGCGGCGATAGCCTGGCGGACGGCGTCGGCCCGCAGGTTGGTTAGCTGTGAGTCAAAATAGATCTGGTTGTCGGGATCGCGCAGGCAAGCCTCCAGATCGGTGGAATAGCGGCTCAGACCGTGGGCCTCGGCCAGGGCCTTCAGCTTGTTTTCATTACGCCCGACCAACACCGGCTCAGGCATGATCACCTCATCCGGGCTGAGTCTGACCCCGCCCTGCTGCCGGATCGCCACAATCGAGCGGATAAGGTGCTGGTTAGTGCCCATCCGGCCAGTCACGCCGTTCATTATGAGGCCAAGGTGATGTGTCTTCATTGTCTCTCCTTCTCAAACGTGTTCCAAATAGGCCGCTTTTATTTTTTCCAGAAACGTTAGTTGATCTTCGGCCCAATATTTAGTTGAAAAAATTTCGACTTCGTTAAAGCCGGCGAAACCGGCCTGCTCGACCCAACCTCGAATCGTGGGGATAGGGATACAGCCTTCGCCCATAAGACCGCGATCGTTGAGCAGGTCCTCGGTGGGTGTTTTCCAGTCACATACGTGAAAAGCAAACAGCCAGCCGGCCTGGCCGCAGCGTTGAATCTCGGCGGCCAGATTTGGCTCCCACCAGACGTGGTAGACATCCAGGGCCACCCCAACCCCAGGCGAGGCGAGGGCCTGGCAGGCGTCGTTCGCCTGCTGCAAGCTGTTGATCGCCGAGCGATTGTCCGCGTACATCGGGTGCAGCGGTTCGATGGCCAGTCTGACCCCGCAAGCTTGAGCGTGAGGCAACACGGCGGCGATGCCCTCGTGAATTTGCCGGCGCGATACCTCCAGCGGCTGGCCGGGTATGGCGCCACACACCAGCACGATCAACGGCGCGCCCAGCTCAGCGGCCTCATCGATGGCTTTGAGATTGTCCTCAATAGCCACCTGCCGGCCCGCCTGGTCCGGCGCCGGGAAAAAACCACCCCGGCACAGCGAGACGATAGTGAGTCCAGTCTCGCGAATGTGCCGGCCCACGGCGGCCGGGTTACGCCCCTCAAGGGCCTGACGCCAAACCGTCATGCCCTTGACCCCAACCCGGCTGTACTGGTCAATAGCTTCTTCAATGGGCCAGGGTTTGGTGGTAATCGTGTGAAGACAGAGTTTACGGGTGTCTGTTAAAGGCATTGGCAGTTCTCCCAAGGTAACTCAAATCGCAACTACCCCTCTAACGCCACGCGCCGGCCGGTAATGGCCGCCAGGTAAGCCGCGTAAACGACCTCAACCACGGCCAAACCCAGGCGTCCCTCCGCTCGAGCCGGCCGGTTTTCGGCCACCGCCGCCACAAAATCCTGGCACATCGCCAGGTGGCCGGAACTCCAATCCTCATCGGGCATGGGCGTGCTCCAGCCGGCGCTAGTGCTGCTTTTCTCTATGATATATTCATCGCCAAAGATATCCGGATGAGGCGCGTAGGCTTGTAGCAGATTGTTGGGACTGAGCTGGCACCGCAAGCGGCTGTTGGACGAGAAGATCTCGATCTGGCTCTCCATGCCGCCCAATACGGCATCCGAGGCGTAGACCACCCCCCGACTGCCATCCTCAAAGGTAATGATGACCGCCGCCCAATTTTCCACATCCTGCCAGCCGGTGGCCAGCCACGGTCTCTTCTCGCGGGCAACAGAGGGGATGCGACTCAGATCGCCGGCTTCGGCGCTGACGGCCACCGGGCGAATCGGCTGCCCATCGCGAGCCAGGCCTTCCTGCTGTTTCAGGTAGAGCATCGCCCCGATGGGATGCGCCCCCAGGCGCAGCAGCGCGCCTCCGCCGGTGTAACGCCAGATCTTGGAGTAGGGCGAGTGGGAGCCGCTGTGACACTCGCCACCGCGCATTTCTACGATCGTGCCGCGAGCCGCTTTAATGAGCCCCTCGGCCCGGGCGATGGCGGGGGCGTAGATCCAGTTTTCACCGTACATCAAGCGGACGCCGGCTCGCTCCGCCGCCTCGACCATCGCCTCGGCATCGGCGGTGGCGACGGTCAGCATGTGGCGACGCTCAACCCTGGCGATCTCTTCATCGCTGGCTCCGGCGGGCAAATCCTGTCCAACGTAAGCGGTTAGGGGTTTAGTGCAAACAATGTGTTTGCCCGCCGCCGCGGCGGCCTCGGTGATGGGCCGGTGCAGATGATTGGGCACACACAGATCAACCACATCGATGTCGGGTAGGGCCAGGAGGTGGCGGTAATCGGTGAAGGTTTTGGATACCCCGTGCCGTTCGGCGTACTTGGCCGCGCTGGCCTCAGTCCGGGCCGCCACGGCCACAATCTGAGCGTGGTAGCCGCTGACTTGGGCGTAGCAGCGGCCCCGAGTTTCGGCCAGAAAGCCGGCCCCAATCAGCCCGATCCCGACTCGTTTTGGTTCAGCCATGATGAACCTCCCGGGGTCGCCAACTGGCATATTTGGGATGCTCCGCAGTAATCGGCAATTCGACCGATCTGCCCGTTTCCGCCGAGGTGTAAAGGGCCGTAACCAGTTCCAGCGAAGCGCGGGCGTCGGCCAGCGTGACCGGGAGGGCCGTGTTGTGGCGTAGGGCCTGGTAGAAGCGATAAAACTGGCCGGGGAAGCGTTCGGGCAGCGGTTCAAAGCGGGCCAACGTTTCGTGAATTTGAACCTGGACTTCGGGCGAGTCGCCGCTGTAGGTCCAGGGTTCAAAGCTGTTGTGATAAGGTTGGGTGTTGCTCTCGGCGGTCAGGTGACTGAAGCAAAAGCGGTGACGGCTAATCTCCACCACCGAGCCGGTGGTCACCGACAGCGAAGCCAGCGAGCCATCGGCCATCTCCAGCGAGGCCGAGACGCAGTCTTCGGTTTCAATCGGGTTGACCAGGGTTTTAGTGCGGGCAAAAACGCTCTTAACCGGTCCCAAAATGTAACTCAGCAGATCATGGGCGTGAATGGCCAGGGTAACCAACGCCCCCCCCAGTTCAGTCTCCCACTTGCCTCGCCAGGGGACAGCGTAGTAAGGCGCGCGCCGGCGCCAGGCGGTTTCGACGGTAGTCAGATACGCCCGGCCGGCCACCCCTTGCTCAACCAGAAACTTAAGCTTCTGGATGCCGTGACCATAGCGATACTGAAAGATGGGCATCACCCGCTTCCCCGACTCGGCTTCCGCGGCGATGAGCTGATCCACATCTTTTAGGGAACCGGCCACCGGCTTTTCACAGACAACGTGTTTGCCGGCAGCCAGAGCTTGCCGGGTGTGCGGGTAGTGCAGAAAGGAGGGGGTGCAGATATCAATAACCTCCAGGTCATCCATCCGGCAGAGATCGGCCAGATCGGTGACCATCCGGGGAAGATGATAAGTTTCAGCCACCGATTCGGCCCTGGCCCGGTCCAGGTCGCAAATGGCCACCACCTCAAACAGATTGGGGAAGCGCTGGTAGGCTTCAATGTGAGATTGGCCAATGCCGCTGCCGACCACACCAATTCTGAGCTTAGAGTCTGTCATATGAGATATCCTAATCGTTGGGCTTGCGCTTCGGCCTGCAAGGCCAGTTCAGAAGCCAAAAAGCAGTGGGGCTGGGTCATGGCCGTTTCAGTCCGGTGGAGAATGTCATGCACCAACTGCCGGCCGTAGGGCAGATCGACCTGGCTGCAATCAAAGTAATGCGTCCCGGTTTGGTCCACCAAAAAGAGATGATTGCCCCCCGGCCGGCCGGCGAGATCGCAATATTTGCGCAGTTCGATATAACCCCCGGTGCCCAAAATGGTCAGCCGGCCATCACCCCAGGTACTCAAACCGTCGGGCGTGTACCAATCGACGCGAATGTAGCCGGTACCGCCATTACCGCGCAGGACCATATCCCCGAAATCCTCCAGTTCCGGATAGTGGGGATGCTTATAATTGGCCACTTGCGCGGCCACGACCTCGGCCGCGGTGGAGCCGGTGAAGTAGAGAAACTGATCGACCTGGTGCGAGGCAATGTCGGTCAAGATGCCGCCATACTGTTCCCGGCGAAAGAACCAGTCAGGTCGGGTCCCCAGCCTGATCCGGTGCGGGCCCAAGCCGATGGACTGGATCACATGGCCAATGGTCCCCGCCTGGATCAACTCGCCTGCTTTGACGGTGGCCGGGTTTTCCAGACGCTCACTGAAGCAGATGGAGTAGATGCGGCCGGTCTCTTGCTGCACGCGACGAACCTCGGCCAGTTGGGCCAGGCTGGTAAAACCCGGCTTGTCGCTCATGACGTCCTTGCCGTGCCGCATCGCGGCCAGGCCGAGCGGGGCGCGCTCGTTGGGAATGGCCGCGGTCACGAGGAGTTGAATAGTCTCGTCTTCCAAAATTTCTTCAGCGCTGCCGGTCTGTCTGACTTCGGGATAGGCGGCGGCAAATTGAGCGACAAGATCCGGCTCCGGAGCGTAGAATGAGACAAACTCGGCTCCAGCCCGCAGCAGGAGGTTGACCTGCCCGTAAATGTGGGGATGATTAATCCCGATAACGGCAAAACGAATATTGGGTTCTACTTTTTCCACCTCAGTCTCTCCCAAATTTAGATTGATCGAAACGGCTGCAAATGCTTGTTGAAGTGCAACTCCAACATTTGATAGTAGCTTTCTTCATGCCGGCGGAGCGTGCTCAGAATACCAGCCTGAAAGGGAGCATGGTTCAGCACAGAACCGAAGGTAACGTGCAGGACTTCCCGGCCATGAAAATTATTCAGCAAAGTCACCAGCTTGTCATCGGCGAGACGAGCGATATTGGGCACTTTTTCTGCCTCAGCCGAGACGTGATAGCTGGCCCGATCGGTGGGATAGCGATCAAGGGCAAACCTAGCGATCTCTCGAAATAGGGCCGGATCGACCACAGCCACCGTCCGCAAGGCTTCCAAATAACTGGTGCCGGCGGTTTTGAGATGGACCAACTCGCCGGCCACTCTGGCTGCAATGGGATAGATGCTAAATTTATCGGAGCCCGAGTGGAGGCTGAGTTTGTAAGGCCCCAAGACTCGGGCCACAGCCGCATGCCGGGCAAAGGACTGTTCAAATTCGGCCAGATCGCCGATGTAGTCCACGCCCTTTTCAAAGCGGCCTACGTAGCGCGGGGCCAGGCTAACCCATTTGACCCCCAGGCGTTTCAGCTCACTGGCAAGGTAGATATGCTCGGCCAGGCTGGTGACAGTTTCTGTCTCATCCACACTCATCTCTAACTCAAAGGGGCACTCGCCCATCACCGCGGCCAGGTGGCGATACATCAGCACCGTCTGAGCGACAACGCGCCCGTACTTGGCGACCGCGCGCACCAGGTCTGTCCGGTCGAGCGTGACACTAAAGTCGCCCAGGTCAATCGCTTGGCCGGCGAGATGCTGGACCGTATCCGCCGGACTGCTCTCCAGCGTCTCCCACGGCAGGGCAGCGAGCCGCGCCTGTAACTGACCGGCCGGAGCGTGATTGGCCTCGTCGTCAACGTAGTCACCGGGATCGATCGTGTAGAAGGTGTAACCGGCCGCCGCACAGAGATCGATGTCGGCTGTTGTTTTGAGATGGTCGGCATCGGCCCCGAATCCGGCGCGCCAGCCCTCTTGAAAAGCGCCCCATATGGCATCATCCATGACCGCTTGCGGCGTGCGGCCGGTACGCGCGTTTTCACGGATCGACTGCTGCGCCAAAATCGGCGCCATATCCGCCTGGCGCACCGCCCGGATGTGGCCCGGCGTGGCCAAGCCCAGTCGGTCGCCGCAGCCAGCGGATTTGCGCAAGCCAAGCGGTCGGGCGACCAGGTAAGGCAGGAGGCGGCGCAGTGCTGCTGCGTTTTGAGGAGTGGTTGAGGCAAGCGTGCAGCGCAGCGCTGTGCCGTTCAGGCTGAGGGTCCCGGTCTGGCCCTCAAACGGGCTTGGGTCGGATGACACATGGATCAGTTTCTTCGTTTCGCCTTGCCGGCCCAGCCCCACCAAACCCGCCTCGGCCACGGCCAGTGAGCGGCTGTAAACCGTTAGGCCCGTCAACTCGGCGAGCTGCCCGGCCAGAATTTCCGTTTCCGCCGGCGAAATATGGCCCTGCTGCAGACAGGTCAGAAGCGTGGTCTCCATATAAAAGCCTCATTAGCTAAAGCTTGTAAGTTCGCCTGGCCAGACCATAGGCCAGATCAATCGCCATTTCTTGAGCCTCAGCCAGATCGATGAAGTGCCGGGCGACCAGGCCGGCCAGCCAGTTGGCGCTGGCTCGCCGCCACAGATCGTGCCGGGCCGGAATCGAGGGGAACGCGCGGGTGTCATCGTTGAAGCCAGCGGTATTGTAGAGTCCGGCTGTTTCGATGACCTGATCAAAGTAGCGCTGGAAGCCATTCCAACTGTCATAGAACCACCAGGGTGGTCCGAGCTTGACCGCCGGATAATAACCGGCCAGCGGGGCCAGTTCACGGGCGTAAGTGGTTTCATCGAGGGTGAAAAGGACCAAGGTCAAGTTGGGGTGGCTGCCATATTTACTCAGCAAAGGCTGCAGACTGCGGGTATACTCGGTGGGCAGGGGGATATCGGCGCCCATATCCGGGCCAAATCGCTCAAAAAGTTGAGGGTCATGATTACGATAGGAGCCGGGATGAAGCTGCATCACCAACCCATCCTCGATACTCATCCGCGCATTTTCCAGAAGCATATGGGCGGTGAAGCAGGCCGCATCGGGGGAGTCAGCCTGACCTTTGAGGGCGCGCTGGAAGATCTCCTCGGCTGCCGGCCGCGATAGCTCGGCGGTAGCCGGCGTGACGGCGGCGTGGTCGGTGGCTACCGCGCCCATCTTCTTGAAATAGGCGCGACGATTCTCCAAAGCCTGGATGTAGGTGGAATAGTTGTGAATATCAACGCCGCTAATCTGGCCGAGGGCCTCGATCTGGTTTCGCCAACCCGGGGTTGTCAGGTTAACCACGGCATCAGGGCGGAACGTCGGCAAAATCCGACCGGACCAGCCTGACTCCCGGATAGCATGATGGTGAGCCAGCGGGTCGGTGGCGGCGTCGGTGGTGCAAAGGACCTCGATATTGAACTGATCGTACAGACGACGGGGCTGGAATTCAGGCGAAACGAGCTTTTCAGCGACCTGATCGTAAATCTCCTGAGCCGTTTCGCCCGCCAACTTCGTTCTGACGCCAAAGACTTCATAAAGTTCGTGGGTCAGCCACAAGCCGGTCGGAGTCGCCCGGAATAAGTAGAAATTCTCGGCAAAGCGCTGCCAGATTTGGCGGTGATCAGACTCGATCGGGCCGCCATCGCGGCGAGGGATGCCCAGGGCCTCCAGCGAAATACCTTGAGAGTAGAGCATCCGGAAAATGTAGTGGTCTGGAATGATGAAAAACTCGGTGGGCGTGCCAAAGCTGTAATTTGGATCGGCAAATAAACGCGGGTCCACATGACCATGGGGACAGACTAGTGGCAAACTGGCCACAGACTCGTATAACTGGCGCGCATACTCCTTTTGCCGGGGATCGGAGTCGAAATACCGATCCAGCGGCAGGGAAATCCGGGGTCGGTCCCTGGTTAGCTGACTCTTTGTCATTGAGACAGGTCCCTTTCTGATTGCTTTAAGGCCGATAGCGAAAATATGTCATCCAGATGGATCAACCGGCCGGTGCTGATGGATTGGTTGGCGGCAATGCCCACTAAAACGGAAGCCGCCCCATCGATGTGGGAAGCGGCCCGGTTAAAGGGATCGGGGGGCGGGTGGGGGGAGAAGATCTGTTCCAACATGACCGGGTCAGCGCCACCGTGGCCACCTTCGCCAGCGGGGACCCCAACCTCATACGCCTGTTCAAACATGGGGAAGACGCGCATGCGGGCTTGTTTGAACGGTCCTTTGCTAGCCTGAGCCTCGGTCACCTGACCATCGCCTAACAAATGCGTGATGTTTTCCTCGATATCCATTTCAATCCGTCCCCGAGAGCCGGTGATGGCTACGCGCAGGCCTTCCCAGGGTGAGTAAGCGACTAGGCTGTAAGATAGCAACGCGCCGTTCCGGTAGCGGGCAATAACCGTCATCGTATCTTCGATAGTAATCGGCTCCCCAAAGACATTCCGGTCGCGGATGTAGCCGGTTTCGGCTTCCGCCGCCAGGTACAGCGCTCGCAGGGCTTCTTTCTGATCCAGGAACAGAGCAAACGGATCGTTCTGAGCCTCCGGGACGCCAGTATAGCGGCTGTAGGGATAGTGCTCGCCCCGGGCAGCGGCGTTCTGGGCACCATAAAACTGGAGCGCCCCCAGCGCAAACACTTCCCGCGGGTAGGAGTCGATCCACCAGTTGACCAGGTCAAAGTGGTGCGTGGCTTTATGCACGAGCAAGCCGCCGCTGTTCTCTTTTTGGCGGTGCCAGCGACGGAAATAATCAGCGCCGTGGCTGGTGTCGAGGATCCAAGAGAAGTCCACCAACAACGGCCGGCCGATAGCACCGTCCATAATTAATTCTCGGAACTTGGTATAGGCGGGGGCATAGCGGTAGTTAAAGGTCACCCGCAGCGACCGACCGGTCCGCTCAAT
Organism: uncultured Chloroflexota bacterium; assembly: GCA_937864185.1. Lineage (GTDB taxonomy): Bacteria > Chloroflexota > Anaerolineae > 4572-78 > J111 > JAGRBY01. The sequence continues at coordinate 64,344 of CALMIS010000382.1, read as the reverse complement.
GGCTTCGAAAATCGCGCGCAATTTATCGGCATCCGTTGTCATTGGCTTTTCGGTGATGACGTCACAGCCCAAGGCCATGGCTCGGGTAATGTACAGATGGTGCGTGCTATCGATGCTGGCGACAATGACCGTGTCGGGCTTGGTCTCGGCAATCATTTGCTCAAACTGGTTCGCATGGAAAGTCGGGCGTGGGCTTAATCCGCCCTCTACTTGCAGCCGGTGGTTATACCAGTCCATGCGGGTTTGGCTAAGATCGCACAAAGCCACCAGGTCGGCCACGTCGCGGTAGGTGGTGGTCAGGGCGTCGATAAACATGCCGGCTCGAGCGCCGGTTCCTACAACCGCATATCGTTTTCGATCATTCATGCTTTCTCTCACAAGCTAAACTTTTTGGGAATAAACCAAGGTTTGGCTCGATATTAACCTTTTAGACCGCTGGTACTGATCCCTTCGACCAGATATTTCTGGAACAAAATGAAAAGCACAAAGACCGGCACCAGCGACAGGGCAGACATAGCAAAGACAGCACCCCAGTTTGTCGCGGCCGAGGGGTCGGAGAAGGAGCGGAGGGCGACCGAGACGGTAAACAGCTTAATGTCGTTCAAGTAGATGAGCGGGGTGAGGAAGTCATCCCAGGTCCAATAGAAAGAGAAGATAGCGGTGGTCACCAGGGCCGGTTGGGTCAAGGGTAGAATGATTCTGAAGAAGATTCCGGCTTTGCTACAGCCATCAATCTCGGCCGCTTCATCGAGGTCGTTGGGAATGCCGCGGATGAACTGCATGATCAAAAAGATAAAAAAGGCGTTGCCAAAGAAGCGGGGCAGCAGTAAAGGAATAAAGGTATTGATCCACCCCAGCCAGCTAAACACAATGTACTGCGGAATAATCTGAACCTGGATGGGCAACATCAAGGTTAAGATCATGCAAGTGAACCAAAAGGAGCGGGCGAAAAATCGAATCCGGGCAAAGCCGTAAGCCACCACAGCCGAGGACAAGACAGTGGCGATGGTGGCCACTCCGGCGTAGATGAAGGAATTGAGATAAAAGGTGGCAAAGGTTACGCCGCCAAAACCGGCCCAGCCGCTGGCATAATTTTGCAGGGTGGGGTCTTCGGGGATAAGGGACGACACATTCGTCCAGATCTCATCCGGGGCCTTTAGCGAACTGGCAAATAGCCACAGAATCGGGTAAATCATGATGATGCCAAGCAGCAGAACGCTGGCCTGATAGACAACGGTCCAGACCACTTTCTTACTGACCCGTGATTTTTTAGGGACATACGGCGAGGGTGTGGAAATTGCACTCATTTAACTTTCTCCCGAGTAAAATACCCAACTCGACGATGATTTAAAGATGATGCCGGTGAAGAGGGCGATGATTAAGAGAAGAACCCAGGCCATCGCCGAGCTGTACCCCATCTCAAAAGTGGTAAAGGCCCGGATGTAAAGATAGAGGGAATAAAACAGAGTGGTATCGAGGGGCCGGCCGGTACCGCCGCTGATAATGAAGGCTTGAGTAAATACCATGAAGCCATTGATGATTTGCATGACCAGATTGAAGAAAATGATCGGGGTCAGGAGGGGCAGGGTTACGTTTCGAAACTTAGACCAGGCTGCCGCGCCATCAATTGCGGCCGCCTCGTACAATTCGCCGGGAATTTGTTTGAGGCCGGCCAGAAAAATGAGCATCGGCGAGCCAAACTGCCAGGCCGCCAGCGTAATGAGAGTCCAGATGGCGGTATTGGGGTTACCTAACCAGGAAACCGGCGGGATGCCGATCAGGTACAAAAGGAAATTAACCACGCCCTCGTTGCCAAAGATCTCGCGCCACATGACGGCGACGGCGACACTGCCGCCAACAATAGAAGGCGCATAGTACACCGCCCGGTAAACACCCACGCCTCTGCGTGCCGTATTGAGCAGCATGGCGACCGCCAGGGCAAAGACCAGTCTAAGCGGCACGGCGGTAAAGACGTAATAAAAAGTTGCTCGCACCGACCGCCAATACCGGGTGTCAGCGGTAAACATGCGCTCAAAATTTTGCAGCCCCACCCATTCCGGGGGCGATAAGATATCGTAGCGGGTAAAGGCCAGCACAAAAGAAGCCACAATCGGCAGCAGCACAAAGGTGAAAAATCCGATCAACCAGGGGGAGATGAACAAGTATCCAGCCCAGTTATGCTGTTTTCGTTCCCCTGCTTTTCTGGCCGTTAAGGCTTGCTTTAGACGCTGCCCCAATGAGGGTCTGGCCGGCAGCGGTTGATCAACGGTCATATTACTCACGATTTATCTCCTGTGAAAATAGCGCCACAGGCCGGGGGGCTTGGGGGGTAGTACCCCCAACACCTATTTTCATTCTTGGTATTGAACCCCCGGTTCTGTCGGACTCCTCACTGAACAGGCCGGAGCGGAGATTAGGGGACTTTTTCTCCCCTAATCTCTGTTCCTGATTCGAAGGCTACTGTTGTTGTCTGCTTAAGATTTGAGTGCCCATCTCACGCAGTTGGGCGGCGCCTTCTTCAGGAGAAATTAACCCAAACATCACCGGGTCTATGACCTCGGGAAACCAAACATTGGCGACCAGATCACCGTGACCGGGGGGATCGGGCGGGCGAATGGGGCTGTTGTCTTCTTCAACCCGTTTCACGTATTCAAAGGCCGCCCGTTGGGGCGGGCCCAGGAGAGGCTCAAGGGCTTGTTGTATCTCCGGTGAGATAGGGACTCCCCGTTCTGCCAGCAAGACCTCATTCGCTTCGACATCGTTGATAAAGTAGTTGATAAACCTGGCCGCCTCATCCGGATGCTGAGCCTGCGTCGTGATCGAGAAGAACATGGAAGGCTTGAGATAATTTGACGGCTGACCACCTTCCGGCCGGGGCAGGTGGGTCAGGATAAAGTTGCGATCCTCACCGGCGGCGTTCTGGATAGCGGTGATCTGGTTGCTCCAGTATATGGCCATCGCCGCTTGGCCGGTCACGATCGGATCGTTTTCAGGGCCGACGCCGGTAAATTGGGCCAACTCGTCTTCCCGGCTGAGCATGGCCCCGGCTTCTTGTAAGCGGAGCAACATGTTTAGATAATCGACAAAAATCTGGTCATCGCTGTAACCTAGCTGGCTACCATCCTCGGCGTAAGCCCATTCGCCGTGTCCCAGGTAAAGCGATTTCCAAAGCTGTTCGTTGGTCAACCCCAGCCCGATGCCCCAGATGCCTAACTCTTCGTGAAGTTTGAGGGCAATTTCCTCAAAATCTTGCCAGGTCCAATCCTGAGGCGGCAGCTCAACCCCGGCTCTTTCAAAGGCATCGGCATCCAAAATCACCATTTGCGAATTGTTGCCAAGATTGATGCCGTACAGTTGGCCGTCAATTCTGCCGCCATCGATGCTTGCCTCCGGGACATTGCTGAGATCGATGGTTCCAGACTCAACATAGTCGTCCAGGGGCATCATCAAGCCCCGGCTGACCCACTCCTCAAGCCGAGCATAATCTTGCTGCATGACATCCGGCAAATTACCCCCAGCGGCTTGGGTGGTCATTTTGGTCCAGTAATCCTCCCAGCCTGAAAACTCAAAGGTGATCTCAACGTTAGGGTTTTCGGCCTCATACATCTCAATCACTTCGATGGTCCGGTCGTGGCGGTCTTGCGATCCCCACCAGGCAATACGCAAGTCAATATTTTCACCATCGACGGCTGAGCCGCCGGTATCCGCAATCGGCTGAGATTCTTCAGCCACTGCTCCTTCGGCTGGCATGGCTCCTTCTTCAGCGACCGGTGCTTCGGCCGGCGCAGCGGTATCCGCGCCACCACAGGCGGCCATAAGAGTCAGGACCACTAATACGGATAACGACCAAATTAAAGATTTTATACTTTTGTTGAAATTCATTTCCTCCTCCGAATAGGGTTAAATTACCTTTGTGACTTTAACAAAGAAAGCTGACACCAATGGATCCGGCTTGATTTACCCAAAAGATTAAATTTAAATTCCGAGGGGAGTGATTGAGAAGACTGAATCAGTTTGTCTGATGAAGCTCTACCAAACGGTCACCAGCTTAGCGGCTCTATCAAATCGTAACATGAACAAATTCCTGTTTCAATCGATTTGTGCCTGTCGAGTGCCAGGTTAGTGCCAATTTTTTTTGGCACACCGCCGTGCTATAATGACTGTGTGGAGAAGCTCAAAGGAGAGGCAGTGTATGTCCACAGAGACTAATTTTTCCCAGCAGGTCAAGGATGCCTTAAATCATCTTTATGACTTCCGGTATCTTGAGAAACATCCCCTAGCGCAACTGTATTGGCCGCGCGAGAATGATTACCCTAACCAAGCCCACCAGTTACATCGCCTGCTGCTCGAAAGTATTGAAGATCTCAATCCACCCACTCCTTCAGCCAGAGGGACATCACGGGCTGAATATTACCGTCTACTGGTCTACCGCTATGTAGAAGAACGCCCTGTGTCGAACATCATGACCGAGTTGGGACATAGCCGACGCCAGTTCTTCCGGCAGCAGAACAAGGCGATCAAGATGCTGGCCGGTGTTCTGCAAGAGAAAGCGCCGGCAGCTGAGGAGCTACCCAAAGCGGATGAGCACCTTGTCGATGAACTGAAACGCTTTCGGACCCGGGGCCGAGCCATCGACCCGTTAGAGGCAGTGGCCAGCACCTTAGAAATGCTCGGACGTTTGGCCGAGCAGCATGATGTTTCCCTCACTGTTGATCTACCAGAGACCCTGCCGTCCATTTACGGCAGCCGGACGGTTCTGCGCCAGGTTTTTCTAAACAGTTTGAGCCATCTAATCACCCAGCCAGGTAGTCGCAAAGTCCACTTGCAGGCCGCTCACCACCAGCCAAAGGTGGTGGTGGAAGTAACCGTAACAGGAGATTCGCTTCAAGGCCAGTTTCAAATGAAGGAGCTGGCGCTTGATCAGGAGCACTCCATTCAGCATTTGGTTAAGATTTTAGGGGGCACATGGTCGACGGGGACGGCAAATGGGCAGAGCTGCCTCTGGCGCTTTGATTTTCCGGCCAATGTTGAGAAAACATTGCTGGTGGTTGACGACAACGAAGGTGTCCTCAAGGTCTTTCGGCGTTACCTGATGGGACATAACTATCGAACCATTAGCGCGACCACCGGGGCTGAAGCCATTCAGTTGGCCCGCCAGATGCAGCCGTCGATCATCACGCTTGATGTGATGATTCCGGGCCAGGACGGCTGGGAGATTCTTTACGCTCTTAAACAAGACCCCCGCACTCAACAGATTCCTATTATTATCTGTTCAGTGCTGCAAGATCCTAACCTGGCTCAATCCCTGGGTGCCGCCGCTTACCTGCGCAAGCCGGTGGCTCAGACCGACCTGCTAACCGCGCTCAACTGCCTGGCTAGCGCGCCGTAACGGCAAAGGTAAACCCGCCGCATCGAGAATATGCCCCAGGTAGTTCAAAACTTCGTCATTGGTAAAACCGCTCGAGTTGGAAACGTAGAGGGACTTGCCTCCCAGTTGGCGCTCTTCCTCCGGGGTGCAGGTGTGAGCGGTAACGATGGCTACCGGAATATGCTCTAGGGCTGGATCTTGCTGAAGGCGGGTCAGCAAGGTATAGCCGTCTATTTCCGGCATACTGAGATCCATCAACACCAGATCCGGTCGCTGTTCTTTTATGACGTCTAAACCTTCCCGTCCGTTACGGGCCCAGATCATGTCATACGTCCGAACATCGGACTCAAGCAAGCGCATCAGTAAGTTTCGCATACGTGGATCATCATCAACCACCACAACCCGGTGAATGTCAGTCCCTAACCGGTCGAGCAGGTTGAGCAGCGCCTCACGAGTAACAGGTTTAACTAGATAATCTTTTACTCCCAGGCTCTGGGCCAAATGTCTGGGACTGACCAGAGGACAAAGTACAACGGGTAAAGGAGAGGGGCCCAACTGGTCATGAAGTTTTTGTAACTGCTGCCAGGCTTCACTTTTCTGAGCCAGATTTAGGACTACGGCTCGAGGGTGGACTTTAAAAATAAAGCTAGAAAGCTCTGATGCGTTATAAACCGGTATAACCTGGCAGTCTTCGACTCCCTCTTCTAGCAATTGAACAATATAGGGATCCTGATCGAAAAGGAGGATCGGCCGGCCTCGGCCCGTTGGCGTCCTGACCTCGGCGGGAGGAGGGGGCGACCCAAACTCAAGGAGTTGGCTTTCTTTGATAGGAAGCTCAACGTGAAAGCGAGTGCCCCGACCGGGAAGGCCCTCGCTCTCGGCCCAAATGCGGCCGCCGTGCATCTCTACAAAGCGCTTGCTGATAGCCAGGCCCAGCCCACTCCCTTCCGAGTGCGGCGCGGTAGCACCGTCGAGCTGTTGAAACTCTCTGAACACCTGCTGTAATTTATCGGGGGGAATGCCCTGGCCTGTATCGGCCACAGTAATTTTCAGACAGGGGCCAACTAGGACAGTTTGCACCGTAATCCTGCCTTGAGTGGTGAAACGCCGGGCATTATTCAGCAGGTTCAGCAAGACCTGACTTACTCGGGCTCGATCGATCATCACCACCGGCAAGTTTTCCGGCAACTCCACCCCCAACTCTACTGCCTGGCTTCGCAACAGAGGCCGGATAATGGCGATGGCTTCCGCGATCACCTCTTTGGGATCAGTGGGCTCGAGTTGCACTCTCATCTCACTGGCATCAATTCTGGCCAGGCTCAAGACATCTTCGGTTAATTTGAGCAGGTGTTTACTGCTTCTGTATATCTCCCGCATATCACCTCGATAAGCAGCCGGCAGCGGGACATTGCCATAACTGCTGGGCGAAAGGTACATCATCTCACTGAAGGCCATGATTACGTTCAGAGGCGTGCGTAGTTCGTGGCTAATGTTGGTGGCAAACTGTTGTTTGGCCCGCCTGGCTTCTTCTGCTGCCTTGCGGGCCCAGACCAGGTCGTAGTTTAGGCGTTCTGAAAGGGTGTAAGCCACATCCAGAGATTTCAAGGCCCGAGCCAGCTCTGCTTGACGATCTCGAAGCTCTTCCTGATTTTCTTGAGCCGCCCTGGCCCGATCGCGAACCCAGTCCAGGGCCAGGTATAAGTTGCGCACCGTAAGCGAAGATGAAATCCCCACCAGCCCAATGACCAACACCGGAGACAGCAACTCGCTTGAAAAGATGGAGTAGTCCCAACGGGTGAAACCGATCACTAAGACAGCGCTGCTACACAAGAGAGTCACGCTTACGACTGAACCGAGGCTGAAAAATAACCCGGTCAAGCTCAGGGCAATCGCCAGGAGATAGGGCGCCGGTGGGCTGTTGACCTGCCACATCAAGTAGAGATTGGCTGCCACTATCCCAAAGATGAGGACGGCCGCGGCCAAGGAAACACTCCAATTCCTCAGAGCAAAGGCCACCACCACCCCTCCGCCTAATAAAATCGGCCCCCACACTTCCGGCCCTAGCGAATTGATCGGTTGAAAAAGGATCACATACCAGAAATATAAGGCCACCATCGCGCCAAACAAGACCGGCCGCAGTAAGTCTGCCCGCAGATAAGCCAGATCGGAAGCAGTTTCTATCTTCGATTCAGTCATTTTCTCTTCCCCGTCATCATCACGCCTTGATTGAAGTATAGATGGCCGGGATAGAGCAGTCAATTGATGTTTTGTGGACTTATGTCTGTAGCTTGCCTTCTGCCGTCACAAGGAGAATCAACTCAAAATTTTAAGGGGTGAGACCAGACCACCGGTCAAACCGGCGTATGCAGCGACACTTCGACTTGAGGGACGCCGGTTTGTTGCAGTTGGCGCAGGGTCAGGTCCAAGGTATGTAGGGTGAGCAAGAGGGTTTCCAGCCGATCGGGATCGAACTGAACCAGGTCGGCGGCACACTCGGTCAGGATGGCGGCAGGAGCGGCAGCCGGTAGGACGGGCAGCAGGGCTTTGATAACGAGATGCAGGCGAGCCGCACCGGCCGCCAGCTCACCCCGAGCAAAATCGGCAGCGCAGGTCCCAATCTGCTCAGTCAGCCGCTCCTGCCGGGCTGAAACCGCTGTTTTCCGTAAGGCCAGAACAGCCTGAGCGGTGGCCGTGGCCGGACTACCTTTGAGAGAAGGCCAGTGCTGCATATAGTAGGTTTCTTCGCCGGCAATGCGGGCCAGAGCCAGCCCGATTTCGGCGCGGTAAGTTTCGTTATGAGTTTGGCGTAGGAGAGCAAAAATATCCGGTACAGCTTGAACCACCCTCAACTGCCCCAGTGCCGAAACATAGGCAATTTTCAGGGCCCAGTTGGGCTCGGCCTGAAACTTTTCCAGAATGGACGGAACGCTGTCGGTATCGCCCAGCATGCCCAGGGCGCGGGCGGCGTTGGCTTCCAGCAGGTGGTAGCCGGAAAAGAGCAGCCGGCGCAGCGGCTCGATGGCTTGCGCATCCCCCAGCCGGCCCAGCGATCGGGTAATGACAAAACTTAACTCCGATTTGCCTTCATCCAGGGCCGCCAGTAACGCCTCGACCAACTCTGGCTCCGGCGGCATCCGACCAATGGCGTGGATAGCCTCGTAGCGTACGTTGAAACTAGGATCTCTCAGGGCCTCAATCAGTTCAAAGGTGCTGAGGGGATTGCCGGCGTCGCCCATCCGCTCGGTAGTGACCATCCGGGTATCCTCGCTGGCAGCGAAGTTGTACTGGATCAGCGACTCCAGGGCGCGGATGGGGTTACCGCGCCAAAACATCCCGGCCAGCCGCCGGAACGGAGTCGCCCCGTCGCCGCGAAGATAGGTGATGGTCACCAGCCCGAAGAGCAACAGGACGATGCTCAGTCCAAACACCGGGGTGTAGGGATCGATTTGCAGCAGCCAAATTTCGGCCTCCAGCCGGCTCGACAGACTCAAGAGTTGGCCCACCAGCAACGGTCCTAGGCCACTGACAAAACCAAACCAGGCATAGTAGACCGCCGAGTAAGGGCTGGAATTATCGGGTGGCATCACATTGACATACAGATACCGAACCCAGCTAATTTGCCAGGCCAGGGTCCCAACGCCAGCCACAAAGGCGATGAAAAAAGCGATGGGCAGGCTGTACGGACTGTGACGGGGTATGGACAGCCAGCCCAGCGGCAGTAGGACGAGGACCATAGTGCTGAACTGCATAATCGGCTGGCTACCGTAGCGGTCGGCCACCCAGCCCCACCAGTAGGAGGAGATCAACGCCCCCAAATACGTTCCCACGCTAAGCAGCACTACGTTACCTTCGCTGAGCCCGACCCGGTCGGTCATAAAAAGCGGCACAAAGGCGATCACCGCCGTGGCCCCCACTGTAACCAGCCCCAGAGCGATGAGAAAACGCACAAAATTACCATCGCTTAAGCTCTGTTTCATCCCCTGCACGTGGCTGGTGGTGTAGGTACTGAACGACTCTTTTGCCCCGCCCGGCACCTGGGCGTAAACCCACACCGAAATCAGGCCCAAGCTAATGCCAACGGTCATTAAAATCATAAAGCGGCTCAAGCCATTGCCGGCCTCGATCACGTAGCTGGCGCCGACCGTCGCCAGAATCCCGGCGACGGTCGTGCTCATGCTATTCAGGGCGATGAACTTGCCCCGGATGGCATCGGGCACCGCTTCTTTGCGCCAGGGGTAGCTGCCGGTTTCGGCGATGGCCCGGCATAGGGCAAAGGTAACAATGATGCCGGCCACCCAAAAGAAAACCTTTTGTTCGCCAAATTGATCCAGAACCAACGGCGTTAACAGCATCAGAGCAAATACAAAGTTACGGATGCCCCAAAAGGTGATGAAGGTCCGTTTATAGCCATAGCGCCCCACCCAGGGAGCCATAAACGGGGCGACAATGCCCACCAGTGGTACCAGCGACAACATCACCCCGATTTGAGCGGCATCCAGTCCCAACTCATTGAGGAACAAAATAAACACTGTTCCACTAAAGGTGAGCAAGAAAAAGCCGGTGTTTAGCGAGTCGCCGGCCACCAGCCACGGCAGGCGGCGAATTTTTTCAACGTCAGTTAAAGGCGCATCCTTAAGAGTCATAGGGAAAATCACTCAAACAAGTTCAACTTCACCATCTCAGGTGGATAACGGGCTAATGTTCAATCAGAGGGCAAGAAAGCCAGACGCGGCAGGACTACGGCCAATGTTTAAGTATGTCCGGCCGTCAGTTATATTAGCCTTGTCTACTGGGGTTAAGGCGGTGTCAAGCCGATCGGTCAGGATGTACGAGCCAAGCGGTTATCATCACTCCGGTGCTTCATCATACCAGATGGGCGGGCCGACCGTGGTCACGCTAAGATGGCTCATCGAGCGACCGGGGGCGGCCCCGTGCCAGTGCTTTTCACCCGGTCCGGCGTGAACCACATCCCCCGCCGAAACTCGGATCTCCTCTTGTCCGTTGCCCACCCGGCCCTCGCCGCTCAAAATGTAAAGAATCTGCTCACCCGGATGCTCGTGCCAGTAAGTCACGGCCCCGTCCTCAAAACTGACCAGCGTTACCCGCAGGCCGCTATCGGGCTGGGCCGGTAACAGAGGCGTTACCTGGGCCGGGCCGGTAAAAGTTGTACCGGCCCGCGCAGTCTGTTCAGCTTGGCGAATTACCTTCATTGTCGATACCTCCAGATCGGTCGATATCTGCACTTACTTATTGCCAGCCTACTCCGGAAGGGTGAAAAAGACAAACTCTGCGCCAGGCTTGAAGCCCGTCCCAAACTCCAGGGACCTGACCGGTGAGGTTTTCACCACCTCACCGGCAGGTCGCTTTCGCTCTGCATTTGACAAACCCTGCTTTCTTTATTATACTGCGGCCAGTTTCCAAATGATGGAATCTGTTTCCATTATCTGGAAAAATTCACCTGACCTCTCACCCTCATCTGCCGTCGACACTCCATTTTTCTGAATCAAAGGTGGTTTACTTTGAGTTCACAAAAACTACGGACTGTTGAACGAGCCTTGATGCTCCTCCAATGCTTTACCCCGGACCAACCGGCCCTCACCTTAAGTGAGCTAAGCCGGCTGCTCAATTTGGGGCCAAGCACTATCCACCGTCTCCTGGCTACCCTGGAAGCCCATAACTTCGTGGAGCAGGACGAAGACAGCGCCAAATATCGCTTAGGGTTGAGCCTGTTTAAACTGGGCGCCCTGGTTCAACAAAACATGAACTTACGCCGGCAAGCCGAAATCGCCTTAAGACGCCTGGCTCGCCGCACCGAAGAGACGGCGTATCTGTGTATCGTGGAGCATGATGAGGCCCTCTGCCTGGATCGGGTGGAAGGCAATTACCAAGTCCGGGTCCTGGTTTTGGATGTGGGCGGCCGGCTGCCGCTCAATTGCGGGGCAGCGCCCCGGACCTTACTGGCTTTTCTGCCCGATGCAGACATCCAGCGCTTGCTCCAGAGCGGACACCTGAAATCAATGACGCCCTACTCTTTGCTCAGCCCGGCCCAAGTCTGGGCCGATGCCCGGCAAATACGCGAGCAAGGCTATGTCGTCAGCGTCGACGATGTCCTGCCCGGCGTGGCCGCGATAGGCGCCCCCATCCGCGATGTCTCAGGTCAGGTGGTCGCGGCGCTCAGCATCGCCGGGACGCGGCCTCGATTTGAAGCGGATCGACTGCCGGAGCTTATTGAAGCGGTGCGGCAAGAAGCAAATGCGGTTTCTATCAGTCTTGGTTGGGTAGAAACAAGTAAAGAATTGCTGGTGAATGGAGTTGGTTAGATGGGTAGTCATGGCTTTAGCCGTTACCTGCCACCCAGCGACTGAAGTCACACCCACAAAAATATTTTTAGGAGCACAACAATGCCATCAGATCAAACGGTAGATCTAAAAATTATTGGCGGCCGGGTTGTGACCCCGGCTGGCATCCAGGAGGGGGTCGAAATTGCGGTCAAGGATGGGCGGATTGTGGCGATGGGCAGCGGGCCACATCTGCCGGCTGCGCGAGAGACAATCAATGTTAAGGGCAAATACGTTTTGCCCGGCCTGGTCGACTCCGAAGCTCACCCGGGCTGCTACGTGCCCTTTGATAAAGATATCAAAAGCGAAACCTGGGAAGCGGCTGCGGTCGGCGTGACCACCTGGGGCATTCACGCGCCGAGCACCCGGCTGGGGGCTGAACCGTTTCAAGAGTATGTCCAACCCGAACACGTGCTTCCCTTCAGCCAGGTTTTGGATGGCGCCATTGACATCATCAACCAACACTCGGCGGTGGATGTCTTCTTGACCTTTATGATCGAGACCGACGCCCAAGCCGCGGAGATTCCGCTCTACGCCGAAAAGTGGGGCGTCACCTCCCACAAGCTCTATCTGCAATCGATGAAGCCGGAGTTGGATAAGTATTGGGCCGGTCGGCGGGCTGGCTTGGGCCACGGTTTTGACGATGGCACCGTTTACCAGGTGATGGAGCAAACCGCCAAGATTGGCCGGCCCGGCATTGTGGCTATTCACCCCGAAAATTGGCAGATCGGCCGGGTCTTTGAGAAGCGCCTGATCGAAGCCGGGCGGACCGATTTTGGGGCTTGGACCGACCGCTCGCCCGATTTCTGCGAGGCCCATCACGTTCACTCCTACAGCTTCCTGGCCAAAGTGACCGGCTGCCCGCTCTACATCCAGCACGCCACCACCCCGCTCACCTACGAGACTATCCTCAAAGCCCGGGGCGAGGGCATCGAAATTTACGCCCAAACCGGCCCGGCCTGGCTCTATCTGACTCCGGAAAACGGTTGGCGAATCAACGTCCCGCTACGCCGGCGCGAGCAGATCGAAAAGATCTGGGAAGCCCTGGCCGGGGGCGTCATCGACGCGGTGGGCTCCGACCACGTCATCTCCTGGGATCCGCCGGTGCGCGAAGAGATGTACAACGAAAATATCTGGAAGCTGCGCACCGGCTTCACCTCCCGCGTCGGCATGCTCACCCCGGTCATGCTCAGCGAGGGCGTCAACAAGGGTCGCATCAGCCTCGAGCGCATGGTCGAGGTCTGCTGCGAGAATCCGGCCAAAATCTTTGGCCTCTATCCCAAGAAGGGTGCGCTGCAAGTGGGCGCCGACGCCGATCTGGTGGTGGTTGATTTGGATAAAGAAGTCACCGTTGATAAGCGCCACATCTTCACCCGCTCGGGTTGGTCGATTGTTGAGGGTCATACCTTTACTGGCTGGCCGGTCATGACAATTTTGCGCGGCCAGGTGGTGGCTGAATGGCCCGATGACGCCGAAGGGCCGCGCTTGGTCGGCCAGCCCAGCGGCGTTTATCTGCCGCGAGTGCTGGGGCATCAACTGTATCCGCTGGCTGCGGAGTAAGAAAGGAGCGTGATCCATGCCTATCTGGGACGATATTCTAACCGAGCAAGATCGCATTGTTTACAAAAATGCCGGCTGGGGCAAACCGGCCGGCTACGGCCAGCGACCGGCCCTGCTGGTGGTTGACGTCATCTACAACTTTGTCGGCGACGAGCCGAAGCCGATCCTGGAGTCGATCAAGGAGTGGCGCTATAGCTGCGGCGAGATCGGCTGGCAGGGCGTTTATGCCTTGGAACGACTCATCGCCAAATCCCGAGAAAAGCGGATTCCCATTTTTTACACCACCTGGGAACGGCGGGCCGACAAGCTGGACAACGGGGCCTGGAATCGCAAAAACTACCGAGTCGATGACAATATTGATGTCATCGGCCACAAAGGGAACGAGATTGTGGCCGAGGTGGCTCCTGAGCCGCACGATATTGCCTTTGTTAAAAAGAAGCCCAGCGCCTTTTTCCAAACGCCGCTGGTGCCCTACCTGATCGATATGAAGGTAGACACGATCATCTTAACCGGCACCACCACCAGCGGTTGCATCCGGGCCACGGCTGTCGATGGCTTTTCCTACAACTATTTTGTGGTCGTGCCCGAGGAGTGCGTCTGGGACCGCGGTGAGATAACGCACAAGAATAATTTGTTTGATATCCATCAAAAGTATGGCGATGTGGTCGGCTTAAACAGTGTCCTGAGCTATCTCGATGGCCTGCCGGCTGACCTGTACGCCGGTATTCTACCGCCGGTGCCGTAAGCCGCCGCCTAAGAGGATAAAACGATGGTCAAAATTCGCAAAATTGCCGTTTTTATCGACGAGACCTTAAGCGAAGCCGGTCTTGAAACCGACCAGCCGCTGCGCAAAGTGGCCGTGGCCGCGGTGGTCAGCAATCCCTACGCCGGTCGCTATTCCGAAGATCTCAGCGAGATTATCGACTTTAGTGAAGGGTTGGGCCAGCGGCTGGGCCAGCGGCTGATCGACGCGATGGGCGGCGAGCCGGTGCAGAGCTACGGCAAAGCCGCTATCGCCGGCTGGCGCGGTGAGCAAGAACACGCCAACGCTTTTCTAACTACCACCTTCGCCAACCCCATCCGCGCGGCCGTGGGCGGCGGCAAAGCCTGGATCTCCTCGACCAGCAAACGCGGCGGGCTGGGAACGAGCATCGATGTGCCCTTAGCCTGCAAAGACGCGCTCTATGTCCGCTCTCACTATGACACGATCACGCTCAGCCTGCCGGACGCTCCGGAACCGGATGAGGTCGTCGTCATCATTGCCGCGGCCAACCGCGGCCGGCTGAACTATCGCCTGGGCGGGGTTAAGTTCGAGGAGATTGAAGGCCAGGACGGCTTGCGCTAGATAAGGATAGTAAAAATGGAGTGCAGAGCTTGCTCTGCTGGCAAACCAAGGTTTGCCCTCCTAGCCACAAAGGAGTCGCCGTGACCAAAAACTCAGCCCCGATAGCAGACCCAACCCGGCTGCCTCCGGAGACCATTGCCACCTACATCAGCGATGACCGGCGCTATGTGGCCCAAACCTCGCCGGCCGAAAAGTCGATGGTGGTGACCCGAACCTCCGGCTGCTCGGTCTATACGGCGGATGGCCGGCAATATCTCGATTTCATCGCCGGCATCGCCGTCAACAACGTCGGGCATACCCACCCCGAGATCCGGGCCGCGGTGGCCGCTCAGCTCGAGCAGATGCTGCACGTCAACGTCTTTGGCAAGTTTGTTATCCCGGCTCAGGTGGATTTGGGCCGGGCCCTGGCCGAAGTGACCCCGGCCGGCCTGGAGCAGACCTTTTTCACTAACAGCGGGGCCGAGGCCATCGAAGGGGCGCTCAAACTGGCCCGCAAATACACCGGCCGCTCCAAAATTATCGCCTTTGAAATGGGCTTCCACGGCCGCACTCTGGGGGCCTTGTCGGTCTCCTGGCGAGATATTTATCGCCGACCTTTTGAACCGCTCCTGCCGGACGTGTCCTTCATCCCCTTCAACGATCTGGCCGCCGCCGAGGCCGCCATCGATCAAGCCACCGCCGCCGTGATCGTCGAGCCGATTCAGGGCGAGGGCGGGGTGCGTGTCCCCCACGATGATTTTTTGCCGGGCTTGCGCGCCCTGTGCGATCGGCACGGCGCGCTGCTGATCTTGGACGAGGTCCAAACTGGCTTCGGCCGGACCGGGCGGCTTTTTGCCTGCGAGCATTGGGGCGTTAGTCCCGATATCCTGGTCATGGCCAAGGGGCTGGGTGGCGGGATGCCTATCGGCGGCTTCATCAGCCGCCCGGAGGTGATGGTCACCTTTGTCGATCCACCGCTCTCGCATCTGACCACCTTTGGTGGCCACCCACTCTCTTGCGCGGCGGCCTTGGCCAATCTGCGCCTGATCGAGCGGGACGGTCTGGTCGACCGGGCGGCGCGGGCCGGCCGGTATTTGCAGGATAGGCTGGCCGAGCTACAGCAGCGTAACGACCTGATTGCCGAGGTCCGGGGCAAGGGCTTGATGATCGGGCTGGAGCTGGCCGAGGCAGACCTGACCCGCGCCTTTGTCCAACGGGCTCTGGACCTGGGTCTGATTCTGGGCTGGACCATCTACTCGGGTGTGACGGTGCGGTTGGCCCCGCCGCTCATTGTCAGCGACCAGGAGCTCGAGCAGGGTCTGGCCATCATCGAGCAGGCTCTGGCCGAGACCCGGTCGAGCCGGTAGGAGGAACGAGATGCCAACCTTGGCCGTGGTAAACATTGGCTGCCTGATCAGCGGCGATCTAGAGACCGGCCTGATCGAGGCGGACACGCTTCTGATTGAGAACGGTCACTTTAGCCAAATCGGCCACCGGAGCGAAATCGACCTCAGCCGGGCCGAGCAAATGCTCGATGCCCAGGGCTGTACGGTGGCCCCCGGCCTGATCGACTCGCACGTTCACATCGTCTTTGGCGATTGGACGCCGCGCCAGAACACATTGGGCTGGATCGAGAGTTACATGCACGGCGGCATCACCGGCATGATGTCGGCCAGCGAAGTCCATTTGCCGGGTGTGCCCAAGGACCCGGTTGGCGTCAAAGCCCTGGCTATTGCCGCCCAACGAGCTTACGCCACCTATCGACCGGGCGGGGTTAAGGTCTACGCTGGCTCGGTCATCTTCCAGCCGGGCTTGACCGAAGCCGATTTTGCAGAGATGGCCAGCGCCGGGGTTTGGCTGGGCAAGGTCGGTTTTGGTGATTTTGCCAAACCCACCGAGGCCGAGCCGCTGGTGCGCCTGGCCCAAAAGCACGGCTTCAAAGTGATGTGCCATACCGGCGGCGCCTCGATTCCCGGCAGCGCGCCGGTGACGGCCGAGGATCTGCTGGTCTTGCAGCCCGACATTTCCGGCCACACCAACGGCGGCACCACCGCCCTGCCGGACGAAGGGCTGGAGCTGCTGGTGCGCCAGGCCGATTTTGCCTTGCAAATCTCGCAAGCCGGCAACATTCGCTCGGCGGTGAAATTGGTGAACCTGGCCCGCGAGCACGAGCAACTCCACCGCATCTTGATCTCGAGCGACACGCCCAGCGGCACTGGGGTGATGCCGATGGGGACGCTAAAATCGGTGGTAGAGATGTCAACCTTGACCGGTTTACCGGCCGAGCAAGCCTGGGCTTTGGCCTGCGGCAACAACGCCGACGTGCTGGAAACCAACACCGGCCGGATCGAGGTTGGCCGGGCGGCTGATCTGCTGGTAATGGACGCGCCGTTGGGCTGCGTCAAGGATACGGCTCTGGCCGCCATCGAGAACGGTGATCTGCCCGGCATCTCCTGCGTCATCATCGATGGCGAAATTCGGGCCATGAAGAGCCGCAATACCCCGGCGGCAACGCGGATGGCGAGACTCGGACATAGTTGAGGATTGGGAATCAGACCACGTCCTCAATCGGCTCATATTGCGTAGTGCGTAGTGCGTATCTTAACTAAGAAATACGCACTACGCACTACGTACTATCCATCGGGAAGTTAACGGCTTGTCATTGCAAAGGAGGCCTAAACCTAATGGTAGAGACTCCCCCTCTCCCCGGCTACCGCTTAAAAGAAGAAGTGCTGGCTCCGCCCATGCATGGCTGCGCCTTTCGGGTGGCGGCGGGCGATCGCTTTCAGATTATCGACCTCCAGGGCCAGCAAGTGGGCGATTTGGTCGCCTTCAAGGCCAGCAATCCGGCCGAATACTTTTCGCCGGCCCACACGGTGACTCAGAATTGGCGGATTACTCTGCAGGTCGGGGATGTGCTGGCCAGTAATAAGCGCAACAATTTGATGAAGATCATCGAGGACACGGTCGGTTATCACGACATCATCGTTCCTTGTTGCGACCCGGAAACTTACCTCACCCGCTACGGCCTCTACAACCATCGCAGTTGCCTGATTAATATGAAGGAAGGTCTGGCCGAAATTGGGCTAGGTGATTGGGATGTCCACGGCGAAAACGCCTGGAATGTCTTCATGCGCAACCGGATCGAGGCCGACGGGCGGATGGTCTACTTGGAGCCGACGCACCCGCCCGGCTCCTACATCACTTTGGAAGCGCTGGAAGATTTGGTCTGCGCCTTGTCGGCCTGCCCCCAAGATCAAACCCCGACCAACGGCCCGGCTTGCACCGAGCTGCTGGTTCGTGTTTGGGAGCCGGCATGAGCGAGGCGGATATCCAGCAGGAGATCATTCGGGTTTGCCGGATTTTGGAAGGCAAAGGGTTGGTCGAAGGCTTTGGCCACGTCAGCGTCCGGCTAAACGCCGAGACCATGCTCATTACCCCGGCCCGGGGGTTGCGCTTGGTCGAGGCCGCGGATTTGTTAGTTTTTGATCTGAGCGGCCAGATCAAAACCGGGCGGCTGGAAACCGCGCCCTTAGAGCGCTGGCTGCATTTGGCCATCTACCAGACCCGGCCCGATCTTCAGGCCATCTGCCGCACCCACTCGCCGATGGCAGCGGCCTTGGGGGTGGCCAACCAACCGCTTCGTCCGGCCCACGGCTTTGGAGCGATGCTCGGCGCGGAAGTACGAGTTCACCCAGACAATGACCTGATTACCGATCTGACCATGGGCCAAAACGTAGCAACCAGCTTGGGCGCACAGGCCGGCCTGCTGCTGCGAGGTAACGGCTCATTGGCCTGTGGCGCCTCGCTGCCCGAGGCTTGCGTCCGGGCCATCTATTTGGAGGAAGCGGCCTGGCTCCAAGTGACGGCAGCCAAAATCGGCGGGGCCGTGCCCTTTACCTTGGCCGAAATGAAGGCCCGGGCTCGCTGGCACGCGGTCGAGTTGGAGCGCGCCTGGGAGTATTACAGCACCAAGTTTGCAGGAGAAAAAGTGTGAGACTGCTCATCGAAGATTGTGCCGTACTAGATGCGGATCAACCCCAGGGTTACGCCTCCGGCCAATACCTGGTGCTTGAGGACAATCTCATCACCGCCGTGACCGGGCAGCGGCCCGGCGGCGAGTTTGACCGCGTCATCTCCGGCGCCGACCGGCTGGCCATTCCCGGCCTGATCAACGCTCACACCCACTCGCCGGAAAACTTCCTGCGCGCCACCACCGATCGCTTGGCCCTCGAACCCTGGCTGGTTCATCTGTTTGGGATGTGCGGCGAGTTTTCAGCCCGCGATTATTACCTCAGCATTATGCTGGGCGTAATCGAGATGGTGCGCAGCGGCGTGACCGGGGTGGTGGATCACTTCTGGATGAATCCGCCGCTCAATGCGCCCGCCCTGGAAGCGGCGATGAGCGCCTATCGCGACAGTGGCCTGCGGGCCGCCGTCGCCCCGCTCTACCGGGATGCTCAATACGACGTAGATTACGGCATCGTCGAGGGCTATCCTCTGGCCGACACCTTTTTTGCCCAATTCGGCCGCCAGTTTCCGCCCCTGGCCGAGATGCTGGCCGTCGTGGACACCTTCATTCAGCGCTGGCACGGCGCCGAACAGGGCCGCCTCCGGGTCTTGGTTGGTCCTTCGGGGCTGCAATGGTGCAGCGAGGCGTTGTTGCAGCAGTCGCTGGAGCTGGCTCGCCGCTACCAGACCGGCTTCCACATGCACTTGCTGGAGACGGGCTTGCAAGCTTGGGCCTGCCGCCGCCGCTTTGGCGGTTCGGGCGTGGCCTGGCTAGCCGAGCGGGGCCTGCTGGGGCCGGAGGTGTCGCTGCCCCACTCGGTCTGGCTCACCCCCGACGATGTCGAATGTCTGGCCCGGACCGGCGCCAGCGTGGTACATAATCCGGCCGCCAACCTGAAGCTGGGCAGCGGCCTGGCCCCGGTGCGGACCATGCTCGATTATGGCGTACCGGTGGCCCTGGGCACCGATGGCGCGGCCAGCAGCGACAATCAGGTCTTATTCGAAGCGCTGCGGCTGGCGGCGCTGATCCACAATCCCGGCGAAGCAGAGCCGGAGCGGTGGCTGTCGGCGCGGGAAGCCTGGCAGATGGCCACTACGGCCGGAGCCGTGGTCATGGGCCTGCCCGGCCGATTAGGTCAATTAAAACCCGGCTACCTGGCCGACCTGGCCCTGCTCGATCTGAACAGCCCGCATTTGCTGCCCTTGAACGACGCTTACCGCCATCTGGCCTTCTGCGAGTCCGGGGCTTCGGTGCGCACGGTCATTGTCGATGGCCGGGTGGTCATGCACGAGGGCTTCATCGAAGCCTTTGATGAGGCTGCCATTCTGGCCGAGATTCGCCAGGCGGTGGCCGGCCGGCCTCACCAACAGCCGGTGCCGCCCGCTATTGCGGAGGCCATCGAGAAATTCAAAACTTTTCAAATGGAGGTGACACGCCATGAGCGACTGGCAGCAGCGTGACACATGGTTGCCGATTTCCCTCAAAAAATCGATTCCGCCCTTTAGCCTTGACCCAACCTTGACCTTTTATTGCCCCCAGGAAAATGTAGAAGCGTTTGACCATCCGGCCATCGCCGCCTTCCACACCTACCTGCGCTCGGAGTACCAACCGCCGGCGGTTGAGGGCGAGACTGTCCTTTTGCTCCTGCCCTGCACCAAAACCAAACCCTACACCCTCAGCAAAGAGCATCTGGCGGTCAATCACTTCTTGCTTGAACTCGGTTTTAAGCCTCGCGGCGAGGCCGGTTATCCCCCGGAGTTGGCCGCCCACGTCCCCGAGCCTTATTCGCCGGATACCATCCACACCGGCCCGTTGGTCCGCGATGGTCTAACTATCCACCGGATGGTTGTGTCCGAACCGATGGGCCTGGTACCCTATGAAGACGTTTATTTCTGGCGGGGTGAGCTGTCGCCGGCCTCCCGCTACGATGACCCCGGTCTCTTCGAGCATCGCGGCACGGCAGTTTGTTTATGGCGGCCGGATCACACCGCCAAACCTTTGGGCGACGGGAAGTACGGTTGGGGGCCGGCCGAGCGGGCTGCCTATGTCAAAGCCCACAATTATCTGAGCGAACTTATCGCCGTTACCTTGCACCGGCTCCGCCCTCATTACCGGCGGATAGTGGCCTATGTCAGCCCCAAACTCACTCACCGCAGTTTCCTGACCAACCGGGCTGAAAAGCAGGCTAACGGGATTCCCCGCTGGAAAGCAACTGACCTAGGCCGGGAGTCTTTAGTCGGGGTGAATGACCGGGTCCCCGGCCTGGTCAACGTGACGCCCAGCGCCACGGAGCTGCTCGATATCAAGACCGAGCTCAGTCGCCGGCTGGCCGAGGCCGGTGAAGATTCACCCAGTCGGGTTCAGGCCTACTTTGCTTCCGGCGGTGGCGGGGCGACGCCTCTGATTCTGCCGGAAGCCCTGGCCGTTCTTGAACGGCATTTGATCGGCTGAGTAACGATTAACGAGCTTGGTTCACTCTTGAAGAGTGAACCAAGCTGGAAACTCAAAAGGAAACCCATGGCCAGCGGTTACGTTTACGATCCGAGACACGCGCTTCACACCCACGCCCAGGCCCCGGAGTCGGCGGCCCGGCTGGAGGGCTTGATGACCTATCTCCAGGATCAGCGGGCCCTGGAGGGGCTGGTCAAGCTGCCGGTCGAGCCGATTCCCTGGTCTTGGATCGCTGCGGCGCATTGTGGTCACTATGTAGAGACGGTCCGGCGCCTGGCCGAAGCCGGTCGGGCCCGGATCAGCGTTGATACTTACTTGACTCCGGCCGCCCCCGCAGTGGCCCGCCTGGGGGCATCTAGTGCCGTTGTCGCTACCCAGGCTGTCTTAGAGGGAAAGGTGACCAATGCCTTTTCTTTGATGCGCCCGCCCGGTCATCACGCCAAATCGACCCAAGCCATGGGATACTGCATTTTCAATAACGTAGCGATTGCCGCCTTTTACGCCTTGCGAGAGCATGGCCTCAAACGGGTAATGATTGTCGACATTGACGCCCATCACGGCAACGGCACCGAGGAGATTTTCTACGGCAGTGATGAAGTCCTGGTGATTTCCTTCCACCAACATCCCTGGTTTCCCGGCACCGGGGATTGGTACCACTCCGGCGCGGAGGCCGGCCTGGGCTACAACTACAACATTGCTCTGCCCACCTGGAGCAACGACCAGAGCTATAGGCTAGCCTTCAAAGAGATCGTCCTGCCCCTGGCCGAGCGCTACCAACCCGAACTCATTTTGGTCTCGGCCGGGTTTGATGCTCACTGGTTGGACCACGCCGCGGTGCTGGGCCTCAGCGGACAAGGTTATTACGATCTCGTTGCCGGCTTGCGCGCCCTGGCCGATCAACTTTGCCAGGGACGGTTGGTGTTAGTGCTAGAGGGAGGCTACAATCTGCGGTCATTAGGCGCCGGCGTGGTCGCGGCCTTGCGGGCCCTGACCGGCGAGCCGGCCCCACCCGACCCATTGGGCCCGAGCCCCAATCCGCCGGTTGCGCCGGTGGGACCCGGCCTCACCTATTTAAAGGGCTTGATGCCGTTCATGCGCTCGCCGCGGGAGCCGGGATTTTTCGACCAGCCGGTAGAGGTACCATACCAAACCAAGTGATGTTTAACTGAAAGGAGGGAAAACCTACAGAGAAAGCTGATAAAAAGATGAGGTGGCCGGGACAACAAAGAGGTTGGCCGTCTGACTGAAACAGATCTTTTCAAGACGAAAATAACGAAGTCGTTATTTTCTCAAACTCATCCCCGACGATGAAAATACGGCGGTTCTCTTGGACAAGCGATGGCTTTGTCCCCGCCCAAATAAACCAACTATTTTTTGACGATAGCCTTCAGACCATGATTTTGAGTCGTCGCGGCGTGCTTGTAGAGCGAGCGGCTGGTCATAGGCCTGTCCTGCCGGTGAATTCAAAATTCTGGGCTGAACCGCTAGCCTAGCATCTTGGAGGAGATACCAATGAAGCAGTTTAAGATGCTGTTAATCTCGCTCATGTTTTCATTGTTGGTGGTTAACCTGTTAGCGGCCTGTGGGGCCACGACACCGCCTGAGCCGGCCCCCGCCCCAGCCGAGAGCAGCGAAGAGACGGCCTCGGAGCCGGCCGCCGCCGAGCCAGCGACCGAGACCGAGTCGGAAGCCGCCGCCGAGCCGGCTGAAGCCGCGGCCCCGGCAGAGGTAAAAGTCGCCATGGTCCTGCCCGGCTCCATCAGCGACCGGGGGTTCAATCAATCCGCCTACGAAGGCCTCCAGCGGATTGAAAAAGAACTAGGCGTTGAGGTCGCCTATTCGGAAAGTACACCCATCGCCGAATTTGAGCAGGTCTACCTGGATTTCATCGACCAGGGCTTCAACGTGATTATCGGTCACGGCTTTCAATTTGGCGATGTCGCGACCAAGTTAGCCGCCGAATACCCGGATGTCACCTTTATCGTCGATAACAACCCGGTGGTCAACGGCCCGAACTTGGCCGGGATCGCGCCAAAGACTTGGGAGTCGGCCTATTTGCTGGGGGTGCTGGCCGGCTTAACCACCGAAACCAACAAAATCGGCGGCATTGCCGGTTTTGACTTCCCCGTCATCGTCGCCCAGATGGAAGGCTACCGCATGGGCGCCCAAGCCGTCAATCCCGACATCGAGGTGAATAACATCTACATCGGCTCAATGGAGGATGTGGCCAAAGCCAAAGAGGCGGCCTTTGCCCAAATCAGCGCCGGGGCGGATGTCATCTTCCACATTGCCGATGCCGCCGGGATCGGGGTCATTCAAGCCGCTGCAGAAGAAGACGTCTGGGCCATTGGCTGGGGCCTGGATCAAAGTGATGTCGCTCCGGAGAATGTGCTCTCCAGCTTGCTGCTCAGAAACGATGAACTGTTGGTCCAGGATATCCAAAAGCTTCTGGACGGCACTTGGACCGGTGAGGTGCGGCTCTATGGCCTGGATACGGGCGTCGTCGGGATTGCGCCCGTCAATGAGGCCGTCCCCGCCGAAGTGGCCGAGCAGGTCGAGCAGGTTCGAGCTCAACTGCTGGCCGGCGAGATCGATGTGCCTTACGTGACCGAACCGGCCGACGGGAGCGCCCCGGCTGCTGCAGCAGAGACGGAGGCAGAAGCGGCGGCGCCGGTAACCGATCTGCGGGTGGCAATGGTTTTGCCCGGCCCCATCAGCGATAAAGGCTTCAACCAGGGTGGCTATGCCGGTCTGGAGCTGATTGCCAGCGAATTGGGCGCCGAGACCGCCTTTTCCGAAAGCACGCCCATCGCCGAGTTTGAGCAAGTCTATCGCGATTTTGCCGACCAGGGCTTTAATGTCATCATCGGCCACGGCTTCGAGTTTGGCGATGTGGCCCTCAAGGTAGCCCCGGATTATCCGGACACCAAATTCATCGTCGGCAGCCATCCCTTTGTCGCGGCGGAGAACGTGGCCGGCATTACCGGCGAAACCTGGCAGTCGGCTTATGTCCTTGGCGCCTTGGCCGGCTTGATGACCGAGTCGAATAAGATTGGCGGGATCGCCGGTTTCGATTTCCCCATTATTGTCTCCCAAATGGAAGCCTATAAATTAGGGGCGCAGTCGGTCAACCCCGATGTCGAAGTCACCAACGTCTACATCGGCACGTTTGATGACGCGGCCAAGGCCAAGGAAGCGGCCTTTGCCCAGATCAGCGCCGGCGCGGACGTCATCTTCCACATCGCCGATGCAGCCGGGGTGGCTGTCGTGCAGGCGGCCGAAGAAGAAGGCGTCTGGGCCATCGGCTGGGGCTTGGACCAAAATAGCCTGGCCCCCAAGACCGTCATCTCCAGCTTGCTGTTTGGCAATGATGATCTTTACCTGCAAGACGTCGAAAAGATCGCTGACGGCACCTGGACCGGTGAAGCCCGGACCTATGGCTTGGCCACCGGCGTGGTCGGCATTGCCGATTTTTACGGGTTAGTGCCTAACGAGGTCGCCGAGCAGATCGAGCAAATCAAACAGGAGATCATCGACGGCACCATCGAAGTGCCTTACATTACCGAACCGACCGAGTAAGCATCCAGATGGGTCCAATCTTAAAGATTGGACCCATCTGGTCAACCACGCAAACGTTATGAACTCACTCTTACGCATGGAAGGCATTACCAAAATCTACCCCGGCGTGGTCGCGAATGACGGGGTAGATCTTGAGGTGGTTGAAGGCGAAATCCACGCCCTGCTGGGGGAGAACGGGGCCGGCAAAACCACGCTGATGAATATTCTCTACGGCTTAACCAAGCCGGATGCGGGACAAATTCTGTGGCGGGGCCAGCCGGTTTACCTTCACAACTCTAAACAGGCTGTGGATTTGGGGATCGGCATGGTACACCAGCACTTTATGCTAGTCCCCAACTTTACCGCCCTGGAAAATATTGTGCTGGGGACGCGCACCGGCCGCGGCCCCCTGCTCGATTTGAAAAGTGTGACCAAACGGGTCCGCTCGCTGGCCGAGCAGTACCAACTCGATATCGATTTTGAAGCTGAGGTAGAAGAACTGCCGCTGGGCATGCGCCAGCGGATCGAAATCCTGAAGGCGCTCTATCGCGGCGCGCATCTGCTGATTCTAGACGAACCGACTGCCGTCCTCACCCCCAGCGAAGTGGACAGCCTCTTCACCATTCTCAACAATCTGGCCAATAACGGCCACGCCGTCATTTTGATCAGCCACAAACTGGATGAGGTCCTGGCCGTCAGCCACCGGATCACGGTCCTGCGGGATGGTCACCCCATTGCCACCTTGGAGACGGCCTCGACCAGTAAAGACCACCTGGCCCAACTGATGGTCGGCCGGCCGGTGGTTTTGGAGGTGGAGCGGACGCCCGGTCGCCCGTCGGCGGAGCGCCTCATCTATCTCAAGGATTTAGCTCTCACCCGCGACCATGGCCGGGATCAGTTGCACGGCATCACCCTGGAGGTGTTTGGTGGCCAGGTGCTGGGCGTTGCCGGCATCGATGGCAACGGCCAGCGCGCCCTCTGGGAAATCCTGTTTGGCCTGACCCGCCCGTCCGCCGGCCAGGTTTGGCTGATGGGCCAGGAAATCGTCCATTTGAGTCCGCGCCAGGTGGCTGGCATCCAGGTCGGCCGCATTCCCGAAGACCGCAGCGCCATGGGGCTGTTGCCGACGCTGTCCGTCTCTGAAAATCTGGCCCTGGCCGATTATTTCCGCGAACCTCTGTCCCGGATGGGGGTCTTGCGCTCTAACCAAATGGTTCAGTTCGCCCGTCAATTGGTGCAAGAGTACGATATTCGGACCGCCAATGTCGAGGTCATGGTTCGCAACCTATCGGGTGGGAACCAGCAAAAAGTGATCCTGGCCCGCGAATTTCACCAGAACCCCAAAGCCCTGATTGTGGCCAACCCGACGCGGGGTCTGGACGTGGGGGCGTCGGAGTATGTTTATGAACGGATCTTAGCCCTGCGGGAGCAAGGGGCGGCCATTCTTTTGATATCGAGCGACTTGGAGGAGATACTTTGTCTGAGCGATCGGATTACCGTGCTACACAACGGCCGGATTATGGGGGAACTCCCGGCGGAGCAAGCGGAACGCTCGGTGCTGGGCCTGATGATGACCGGCACCCCGCTGACGCCCTAGCCCCTACCGAAAACCGGCCGGCCCGGCGCTTCCTCACCGCCGAGCGCGGCTGGCTGGAAAATTATGTCATCCCCATTTTGGCCGTTGCCGGCGCTTTGCTGGTCGGGGCGATCATGATTTTGGTGGCCGGTTTCGATCCGGTTGAAACCTACCTGACCTTGCTCAAAGCCGCGTTTGGCAGCCCGCGCGGGATCGGTGTGACCATCACCAATGCCACGCCATTGCTGCTGGCCGGCCTGGCCGTCGCCATTCCGTTTCGCTGTGGCCTGCTCAATATCGGCGGGGAGGGCCAAATTTATATCGGCGGCTTGACGGCGACTCTGGCCGCGCTCTACCTGCCCGGCTTACCCTTCTTGCTTCATCTACCTTTGACCTTGCTGGCCGGTTTTAGCGGCGGCGCGCTGTGGGGCGCCATCCCCGGCTGGCTGCTGGCCGCCCGCAAGCTCAATGAAGTGATCACCACCATTATGATGAACTTCATCGGCTTCTGGCTGGTCAGCTTTTTGGTCCACGGGCCGTTGAAAGACCCCGACAGTTTCGGCTACGCCTGGACCGCCGAGGTGCCCATCTCGGCCCAAATACCGCTGGTGTTCAGGACGGCCCGGATCAACCTGGGGATTGCCCTGGCCTTGATCTGTGCGCTCCTGGCCTACTTTTTGTTATGGCGCACGACTCTCGGCTACGAGATGCGGGCGGTCGCCGCCCAAGCCCAGACAGCCCGCTTTGCCGGCATCCACGTCGAGCGGACGATGATCCTGGCTATGCTGATCGGGGGCGGGTTGGCCGGGCTGGCCGGCGCAGCGGTTATTCTGGGGGTCCAACTCCGGCTGAGCGATTTCTTCTCGCCCGGGTATGGCTTTACGGCCATCGCCGTGGCCCTGGTTGGGCGCAGTTCGCCGCTGGGGGTCGTCCTGGCCGCGCTGTTTTTTGGGGCTTTGGAAAACGGCGCCGGCAGCATCGAACGCTCGCTCGGCATTCCCCAGGGCGTCGCCTCGTCTATCCAAGGCATCACTCTAGTCTTCATTCTGGCCAGCCAATCGCTGACCATTGCCCACTGGCTGCAAAAGCGAAGGACGGTGCAACTTGCTGAGCATCATTAGCCAACTGATCTTTTCCATCGATTTCCTGACGGCCAGCGTCCGGCTGGCGATGCCGCTGGCCACGGCCTCAATTGGCGAAATTATTTCGGAAAGAGGCGGGGTGGTGAACATTGGCTTGGAAGGGATGATGTTGGCCGGCGCCCTGGGTAGCTTTGTGGGCGCCTACTACCTCAACGATCCCTGGCTGGGCTTGCTGTGCGGCATCCTGGCCGGCGGGTTGGTGGCCCTGCTCCATGCCTTTGTGGTCGTCACCCTCGCCAGCGATCAGGTCGTCTCCGGGGTGGCGCTCAATATCGGGGTGCTGGGCTTGACCACCTTCATCTACCGGGCCGTTTTCGGCATCACCGAGCGGCCGATTATCCCCCATTTCGAGCCCTGGCCGGTGCCGCTGCTCAGCGAGATTCCGGTCATCGGTCCGGTGCTGTTTAATCAAATCCCGTTGGTTTACCTGACCTACGGCCTGGTCGCCCTGGCCGGCTTTGTCCTGTTCCGGACCGAGTGGGGCCTGGGGCTGCGGGCCAGCGGCGAACACCCCCGCGCCGCCGAAAGCGTGGGCTTGAGCGTGCAGCGCCTGCGTTACGAGAGCGTCATCGCCTGCGGCATGCTGGCCGGTCTGGCCGGCAGCTTCTTCACCCTCGGCCAGCTTTTTACCTTTATCGAGGGCATGACCGGTGGGCGCGGCTTTATTGTCCTGGCGATCGTGATCGTGGCCAACTGGCTGCCGGCTCGAGCCGCGCTCGTGGCCGTCGTCTTCGGTGGAGCGGAGGCGGTGGGACTGCGCATCCAGGCCCTCAACGTGGGCATTCCCTACCAGTTGGCCCTGGTTTTCCCTTACCTGCTGACCCTTTTGATTTACGCCGGTCTGGTCGGTCGCACCCGAATGCCGCGGGCTTTGGGCCTGCCTTACGTACGGGATTGATCTAGATTGGTTCAATCTTGGAGATTGAACCAATCTCGGAGAGAATCACTATGACCCAATCCTTTGACCTAATCATCAGAAACGCCCGGTTGCGGCGGCAACCGGCCGCCCTGGTCGACATCGGCCTGGCCGGGGGAAAAATCGCGGCGATCGAGGCCTCATTGGCCGGGCAGACGGCGCTCGAGCTTGAGGTCCAAGGCAACCTGGTGACCGAGTCGTTCGTCAATCCACATCTGCATCTCTGCAAAGTCTATACCTTGGCGATGATGGATGACGCAGCGATGAAGAATTACCACGGGGCCGAGATGGGCAAAGCCATGAATGCCATCGAGCTGGCCGCTCAGGTCAAAGCCCAATATGACGAGCGCTGGATCATCAAGAATGTACGCCGGGCGGTGGCCCGGGCCGCCCAATACGGCAACACCCATATCCGCGCTTTTGCCGATGTCGACCGGCAGGCTCGCTTGGAAGGGGTTAAGGCCCTGCTGCGGGCGCGGGAGGAATTTAGCGGCCTCGTCGATCTGCAAGTGGTCGCTTTTGCCCAGGACGGCCTCGTGCGCGAGCCCGGGGCGTTCGAGCTGCTGCGCCAGGCGATGGAGTTGGGGGCGGATGTGGTCGGCGGCATTCCCTGGATCGAATATACCGAAGCGGCGATGGCCGAGCACGTCCGGCTGGTCTTTGACCTGGCCGAGGCTTTTGATAAGCCGGTCTCGATGCTGGTCGATGACGCCGGCGATCCGGGCCTGCGCTCGCTGGAGCTGATGGCCGTGGAAACGATCAAGCGGGGCTGGCAGGGTCGGGTGCTGGCTCACCACGCCCGGGCCATGGCCTTGTACCCTCGACCCTATTTGCAGAAGCTGATGGCGCTTATGAAAAAGGCGGAGCTGGGCCTGGTCAGCGATCCGCACACCGGCCCGCTCCACGCCCCCATCCGAGACCTGCTGGCCGAGGGCGTGCTGGTCTGCCTGGGCCAAGATGACATTTCTGATGCTTACTATCCCTTTGGGCGGAACAACATGCTTGAAGTCGCCTTTCTGGTCTCCCATTTGCTGTGGCTAACCGGCCAGGACGAGATGGAAAGCCTCTACGATCTGATTACGACCCAAGCCGCCCAAGCCATGGGTCTGGCGGACTTTACACTCCAAGTCGGTGCCCCGGCCCACCTGGTCGTCCTCGCGGCGCCGGATATCTTGGAAGCCTTGCGCGATCACGCCGCGCCGCGTTACGTCGTTAGCCACGGCCGGCTGATCGATCAGGATCGGCTGGCCCCCGTGCAGCGAACCGGCGAATGGGCGGAGCTAAGCCGGCCATGAGCGACCAAGCCGTCATCGACAGCTTCTACCAAACCGTTGACACCTTCATCCGCTTGTTGGGGCCGGAGCAGGTCAGCCGGAGCGAGCTCTTTTTCCGCCTCTCCCGAGCGGCCATTGGCGCCAATATCGACTACAGCGAATTGCAGCGGATCGTGGGCCGGATTACCAGCTTCGGCGCCTGGTACGAGGCCTGGCAGCAGAGCGCCGGCCATTTTGCCCATCTCGCCGAGCAGGCCGAGGCCCGAGGACACCCCCTGACCGCTGGAGAGCACTATCTGCGGGCGGCGCTGCTTTATCATTTTGCCCAACTGTTCACCCGACCCGAAGACCCGCGCCGCCGGACCGGCCAGCAGCAGCGAGTGGTTTATTACCGCCGGGCTTGTCCCTATCTGGTCCCTCCAATCGAACTGGTCCAAATTCCTTACGGGGAGCTCAAAATACCTGGCTATCTTCGCCTGCCGATCGGGCATGACCGGCCGCGGCCGGTCGCGATCATGATTCCGGGGGCCAATTCGGTCAAGGAAGAGCTGCATCACTGGGGCGAGACGCTGATCAAGCGCGGCCTCGCCACGCTGGCCGTCGATGGGCCGGGCCAGGGGGAACTCTCGGTGCGGAACGGTGGGGTGCCCCTGAAGTTGGAAAGCTATCACCAAGCCGTTTCAGCCATGATCGATTATGCGGCCGGTCGGCCTGAACTCGACGCCACGCACCTCGCGCTGTGGGGGCAAAGCACCGGCGGCAATCTGGTGCTGGCTGCCGCCGGGCGCGATGCGCGGCCCAAGGCCGTGGTCTCGTTGGGCGGCGGTTACGACTTTCGCCGCAAAACCGCATCAACCGCCCCGGCCGACGTCCGCGAAGAAGCGCGCGACTTATACGGCCTGTCCTCCTTCGCCGAGCTGGCCAGCTATGTTCAGGCTCACGGCTCGCTGCAGGGCTTGATCGAAAAGATCCGCTCCCCGATCCTGCTGATCCACGGCGGGCAGGATGGCCTGGTCGCCCCGGAGGAGATCGAGGAAATCCGCCGGGCGGCGACTGCGCCGGTTGAACTACTCTTCTACGACGACGGCAACCACTCGATCTGCAACCGCAACCTGGAGATGAGTTCGGCCATGGCCGATTGGCTGGCAGATCAACTGGCTTGAGATCGCCGCGCTACCGGAGTAACTAAGAATTACTTTTGAGGTTCAGGGAAGATTTACCGCCCAAGTTTTACGGGCTCTGTTTATCGCCAGTGGTCGTTCTAGGTGCCGGGTCTGCTTGACGATAGGCCGCCGGAGTCATATGGGTCTCTCGTTGAAACAGACGGTAAAAGTAAGCAGGATTGGCATAGCCCACCATCTCAGCCACCGTGGCGATATTAAAATTTGTGGTCTTGAGCAGGATTTTGGCTTGTTCCAGCCGCAGGTAGTTGAGATACTTGATGTAACTGACCCCCAGGTTTGTTTTGAGCAAAAAGGCCAGGTGGGAAGTGCTGAGATTAACGGCGTTAGCCACCATATTCAGGCTGATCTCGGGCTGGCTCAAGTTTTGCCGAATATACTCGATCGCTTGCTGCACCGGGCCATCGCCTGGCGCGATCGGCTCTAGCTGCCCCTGAAGATTATCTTTTTTGGCTGACCCATCTGCCTCGGCTAGAACTTGCAGGTGGCGAGCCATCTCCGCAAATTTTTCCTGCTGCTGTTGTTCCTGGCGGAGCCGGGCCTGAACTTGGGTTAAGGCCACCACCAATTGGGTAGGCCGAACCGGCTTGAGGATATAATCGGCTGCGCCCAGCCGGATGGCTTGCTGGGCATAGATAAATTCGTCATGCGCGGTCAGAATAATGGTTTTGATGGTCGGATATTCGGCCTGAATCAGTCTGATGGCCTGGAGACCATCCAACTTCGGCATTTTAATGTCCATCAGCACGATATCGGGTCGGGTCTGGCGCACCAAGTTGAGCGCCTCTTGCCCGTCGCTGGCTTCAATGATGGGCTGCAGCTCCGGCTTTTCCCGAGCGACAATTTTGACCACGTGAGTGCGAATCATTGAGATGTCATCAGCCACCAAGATGCCTGACATTTTTACACCTTCTTTACTCAGACCTATAGCTCAAATTTATGTCCCAGCAGACTTGTTAAAAGGAATAAAGATGAGCACTCGAGTCCCCTGACCAGGGCTGCCTTCCACGCGAACATCAAACTCTGGACCATACTTGCCTTCAAGTCGCCGGACCACATTTTGCAGGCCGATGGAGGCGCCCTCATCCTGGCGATAGGCAAACGTCCGGGCATTGACCGACTCGGCAATGGTCTGATCGATACCGGCCCCGTCGTCGCAAACTTCCAACATCATGCCTTGCAGCCAGGGATAGGCCCGGATCTGAACGGTGACCGGCCGGCGCAACGGGTCGACGCCGTGAGCGATGGCATTCTCGACCAACGGTTGGAGCGTCATACACAGAATTTTGACCTGATGGAGCCCGGGATCAACCTCGAGTTGGGTCTTAAGGCGCGTGCCCAAGCGCAGTTTTTGAATTGTCAGATAGTGGTCAACAATGTCCAACTCCTGCTGCAAAGTGACGGTTTTAGCCATATTGCGCAGACTGTAGCGCAGCAGATCGCTGAGACAGTAAGCGACCTCTTCGGTGCGGGGGGCATTTTCTTCAACAGCGATGTAACTAAGCAGCGCCAGGGAGTTAAAAAGAAAATGGGGATTAACCTGCGAATGCAAGGCCCGCAACTGGGCCTCGTGCAGGGCGGCTTGCAAGGCGGCCTTCTCGTCGGCTTCGCGCAGAAGCTGACTCTTGGTCAAATTGGCCAGCCCCAACTCCACAATATAGTTGGCCGTCAGCTGGAGCATCTCGGCGGCGGCATCTATGCGATCGCGGGGTAGGACCGGTATAGCCTCGGCTAATTTCATCAAGTCGGCCCGCGGTACCCCTAAATACTCATTGCGCCGGATGATTTCTTCAAGTTGTTCTGCCCGCGACTCCACCGGCAGAATCTGGCCACAATAAATGCCGCCAAAATACTCACCATCAATGACAATCGGGGCAGCGACGTCCATCAGGCCGTTGGTACACACGTAACAGTGGGGTTTACCGGTTTTGAGGGCGGCAAAACCGCCGGCCGCGTCACACTCGCCGCAGCGGGCTCGGCCTTTAGCCGTGGACCGGATCAAGGTACAGATCGGTTGAAAATTGCTGGCCTGGGTGACAGGCTGCCCGGTTTTGCTGACCACCATCGCGGCCAGGCCCATGGCTTGAGAGAACGTATCCTGAATACGTTGAAGAATAGGGAGATCAATAATGTCTTCAAGGTAAGGCTCACGGTTAATCACACCATTGTGTTTCATCGAGATCCTCCTGATTACCACAGATCGAGAGGTATCGCTATTTGTGATGGTTTTGTTTTTTTGGACACGTAGCCTGGTGGCAACTCTCCTGACTACGCCGGATTAGGTCACAAAAATTCAAGCTTTAGAGGTAAGAAGAGGTAGCATCGGCAAAATAACAGAAACTTGCCCCTTTGTCAAATTGCACTTGCGCCGTTACATCATTGATTTGTACACAAAATATCATTGATTTGTCGATTGAAGCGCGTTCGATAATCAACTATGATTAACCTGGTCACTTCGCTTTTTCAGGTCCTCAGCTCGAGGCATTTATCCTATAACTAACCAATTCACAGCACAAAGGAGTGTAACGATGACGTAGTCGGAAGCCCGTTCCAAATAAAGGTGTTGCCGGGCGTTAGAGCCAGGAAGACAGCGACTCTTTTTTTCGGCCTGCTGGCCCAATGAAGCGGCTCATATTTAATTTACATGGAGGTAAAAGAAACTATGGCTGAGCTCAATAAAGAGAATTTACTCGAAATCTACGAGCGGATGCGCTTGATCCGGAGCTTTGAAGACCGGGCGGCGGAGTTATTTGCCGAAGGCAAACTGCCCGGCTTTGTTCACCTCTACGCGGGTGAAGAAGCGATCGCCGTCGGCGTTTGTTCCCATCTGACCTATAAAGATCACATCACCTCGACCCACCGCGGTCACGGTCACTGCATCGCCAAAGGGGTGAATGTCAATGAGATGATGGCCGAACTGTACGGCAAGGCGACCGGCTCGTGTAAAGGCAAAGGCGGCTCCATGCACATCGCCGATGTAGACAAGGGCATGCTGGGAGCGAACGGCATTGTCGGCGGCGGTGGGCCTCTGGCTTGCGGCGCCGGCTTGACGGCTAAAGTCAAGGGCACCGATGATGTCACCATCTGCTTTTTCGGCGATGGCGCGTCCGAGCAAGGCACCATGCACGAAGCCATGAACCTGGCCAAAATTTGGAACTTGCCGGTCATCTTTGTCTGCGAGAACAACGGCTTTGCCGAAACCACCCCGGCCAGTTACCACTGCGCGGCCAAGGATATCTCCGATCGGGCCACGGCCTACAACATGCCCGGCTTCACCGTGGATGCTACCGACTTCTTCGCCGTCCATGAGGCTGCCGGAGAGGCCATTGCCCGCGCCCGGCGCGGCGAAGGTCCTTCACTGATCGAGTGCAAAGGCTTCCGCTATTACGGCCACTTTGAAGGCGACACCAAGCGTTACTACACCGAGCAAATGCTCGAAGACTTCAAACAGCGCGATCCGCTTGGCAAGTTCCGCCAGCGCGTGCTCGATCGCCAGTTGATCACGGCGGCAGAACTGGATGCCATCGATGCCCGGGTCAAGGAGATGGTTGAAGCGGCGGTCACGTTTGCCGAAGAGTCGCCTTATCCCGCGCCCGAAGATTGCCTAACCGACGTTTATGTCGCTTACGCTTAAGGAGGAAAAAATGACAGCGAGAACTATTACTTTTAGGGAAGCGATTAACGAGGGACTCCGCCAGGAGATGCGCCGTGACGACAGCGTCATCCTGATCGGCGAGGATGTGGCCGGCGGGGCCTCCCTGGATCACATCGAAGGTGAAGGGGAAGAGGCCTGGGGTGGGGTGCTGGGCGTGACCAAAGGGCTGGTCCAGGAGTTTGGTCGCAACCGGGTCTTGGATACCCCCATCAGCGAGTCGGCCTTTATCGGAGCCACGGTCACAGCCGCGGCCACGGGCTTGCGGCCGGTCACGGAGTTGATGTTTGTCGATTTCTTTGGCGTTTGCATGGACCAGATCTTTAACCAGGGCGCTAAACTGCGCTATATGTTTGGCGGCAAGGCCAAGGTGCCAATGGTCATTCGCACCATGATTGGGGCCGGCTTTGGCGCGGCCGGCCAGCATTCCGGCTGCCACTACTCGGTCTTCACCCATATGCCCGGCCTGAAAACGGTGGTGCCTTCCTGCCCCGCCGATGCCAAAGGCTTATTAGCCGCGGCCATCCGCGATGACGACCCGGTCATCTTCTTTGAACACAAGGTCATGTACGACGACGAAGGCGCCGTGCCGGAAGAAGAGCACGTGATCCCTCTGGGTGTGGCCGATGTGAAACGCGAGGGCAGCGATGTCACGATCGTGGCCATTGGCCGGATGGTCAACTATTCCTTGCAGGCCGCCGAGCAATTGGCCGGCGAGGGCATCGAGGTCGAAGTGGTTGACCCGCGCACCCTCTCGCCGCTGGATGACAAAACCATTCTCGACTCGGTTCGGAAGACCCATCGCCTGGTCGTGGTCGACGAGGACAACCCTCGCTGTAGCATGGCCAGCGACCTGGTGACCCTGGTCACCACTAAAGCCTTTGATTACATGGATGCGCCGCCCCAGGTTCTGACCGCTCCGCACACGCCGGTACCCTTCAGCCCGCCAATGGAAATTTATTACATCCCCAGCGTTGAGAATATTGTCAAGGCGGTCAAAGCCGTGGCCAACGGCCACGGTTAAGTGGTTGTTATACATTGAGTAGGAAATTTAAACGCAAAGGCGCAAGGGAAAAGTGGAAAACTTTGCCTCTTAGCCTCTTGGCGCCTTTGCCTTGATAAAGGCTCTTTTGGCCGCGGCTTGTCCGCGTTAGGGTAAGTTAGGAGGAAGATCATGAAAGCAGCA
This sequence comes from uncultured Chloroflexota bacterium, assembly GCA_937864185.1. Classification (GTDB taxonomy): domain Bacteria; phylum Chloroflexota; class Anaerolineae; order 4572-78; family J111; genus JAGRBY01. Next base: position 28,806 of record CALMIS010000382.1, on the reverse strand, counting down.
GTTTGGCATGGCCGGCGAGACGTTAGAATTGAAGATATACCTGAACCATCAGCTCCGGGCGAAGGCCAGGTTAAGCTCCAGGTTGGCTGGTGCGGCATCTGCGGCACCGACCTGCATGAATACGCCGCTGGTCCCATCTTCACTCAGGTCAACCAACCTCATCCGCTCAGCGGGCGGCTGGCCCCGCTTACTCCGGGCCACGAATTTGCCGGTACCGTAGTCGAAATTGGGCCGGGAGTGACCGGCTTCAAAGTCGGCGATCGGGTTAGCCCTAATCCGTTGCTCCGCTGCGGTGAGTGCGTCTACTGCCGGCAGGGGTTGCCCCATCTTTGCACCCAAATTGGTTTTATGGGCTGCCACTCGGACGGTGGCTTTGGCGAATATGTCAACCTCGATGTGACCCGTGGCGCTCATCCTGTCCCGGTCCTTTACAAACTGCCCGACAACGTCTCGCTCGAGGCCGGGGCTATGGTCGAGCCGCTGGCGGTCGGAGTCCACGCCACCAAGCGGGGTCATTTGGAAGCCGGGGAAACGGTAGCCGTGATTGGGGCCGGCCCTATCGGTATCTGCGCCATCCAGGCCGCCCGCGCCGCCGGCGCCGGCCAGATTATCGTCCTGGAGCCGTCAGCCGGCCGGCGGGCCTTTGCCGAAGAGTCGGGCGCCACCGCCGTGATCGATCCGACCGCGACCGATGCCGCCAAGGCGGTCCAGGCGCTGACCAACGGCCTGGGCGTTGACTGCTCTTTTGAGTGCGTGGGCGCGGAGGCGCCGCTCCAATTGGCGGTCAGTACCTTGCGCAAAGGGGGCCGGGCGGTTGTGGTTGGTATCTTTGAAAAGCCGGCCGCCCTGGATTACTTCGATCCGGTCTTCTTCGAGAAATCGCTCATCGGCTCCTTTGCCTACCGAGACGAGTTCGACGCGGTGATCGAGATGCTGGCCGATGGTCGCTTACAGCCGGAGCCCATGGTCACCGGGAGAATTGGGTTGGACGACATTGTTGCCGGCGGCTTCGAGGAGCTGCTGACCAACAAAGAGAAGAACGTCAAAATTCTGGTCTCGCCTGCATAATTATTGAACCGGAGTAGGGGCGTAAAATTTTACGCCCCTACCCTCGCCAAGGTTTTTCAAAGGAGTAGATTTCTTAATGAGCATTGTCGGCATTGTGGCCAACCCGGCCTCGGGCAAGGATATTCGCCGCTTAGTAGCCCACGGCTCGGTCTTCGACAACAACGAAAAAAGCAACATCCTGCAACGGATCCTGCTAGCCCTGGACGCCTTAGGCGTTGACCAGGTCTGCATTATGCCGGATTATTACGGCCTGGGCGAGCAAGCCCTGGAAGGGCTGAAGCTGTCGCTGAAGGCCACCATTTTGGATATGCCCACCCTGGGCAGCGAGGCGGACTCGACCGCCGCGGGCGAGCGCTTTCAAGAGCTGGGAGCCGGCAGCCTCATCGTTTTGGGCGGCGACGGCACTAACCGGGCGGTAGCCAAAGGCTGCGGGGCTATTCCGATGGTCTCGATCTCGACCGGGACCAACAACGTCTTTTCAAACATGATCGAAGGCACGGTCGCCGGGATGGCGGCCGGTTTAATCGCCCGGGGCCTGGTCGATGTCCGGCAAGTGACTTACCCGGCCAAACGTATGGATGTTTATGTCAACGGCGAGTGGGTAGATATGGCCCTGGTCGATGTCGTTGGTTGTTCCGACCTGTGGATCGGCTCGCGGGCCATCTGGCATCCGGACCACATTAAAGAAATGGTTCTGGCTCAGGCCCGCCCCGGCAGCATCGGCATATCGGCTATTGGCGCCTCGCTCCAGCCGGTCGATGTGCAAGATCGGCATGGCCTGTACGTGGCGGTCGGTCAGGGGCTCACCCGGGTGCTGGCCCCGATCGCGCCTGGCCTGGTCACCAAAGTGGACATCCGCGAGGTCCGTACCCTCGAGATCGGGGCTGAAATCGTGTTGAGCCCCGACACCCACACCATTGCCCTCGACGGGGAGCGCAGCATCGAAATTTATCCGGACCAGACAGCCAGCATCCGGCTGACCGACCAGGGGCCGCGGGTGGCGATTGTCCAGCACTGTATTGCGGCTGCCACCAAAAATGGCGTATTTCAGACCAACAGAGCCTAATCCAGACAAGCCGGAACAACATTAAGGAAACAAACCATGAAGACCATGAAGTACAAAATAAAAATTATTCTTCATGATCTTCATGCTCTTCATGGTTGAAAATTTTCTAAGGAGAAATCGATGGCAACCAAAATCGTGATGCCCAAATTGGGGATGGCGATGAAAGAAGGCGAAATCGCGAAATGGGTAAAACAACACGGCGATCCGGTTAAGGTTGAAGAGCCGATTGTCGTGGTCATGAGCAAAAAGATCACCTTTGAAGTCAAAGCCTCCGACCCGGGTGTTTTGCACGTCATCAGCCCGCCCAAAGCCAAGAAACCCGTGGGGGCGATTATCGGCTGGATCCTTCAACCGGGCGAGGCCGTGCCCGAAGGTGTCGATGAAATCGAGGAGCCGCCGGTGATCGAGGTGGCGGCCGGAACGCCGGCTAAGGCCGCGACAACCGCCCCGGCGCCGGCAGCTCCGGCTCCGGCCAAGGACGGCTTTGTCCTGGCCTCGCCGGCCGCGCGCCGGTTGGCCAAAGAGAAAGGCATCGAGTTGGCCGAGGTGCCGGGCACCGGTCCGCAAGGCCGGGTGACCGAAAATGACATTGAGCGCTATCTCGAACAGCAAGCCGCTCGCCAAGCGGCTGAGCCCCTGGCGACCAGCAGCGCCAAATGGCTGGCCCGCGAGCGTGGTCTCGATTTGAGCCAGGTGCCCGGCAGCGGCCCCGGCGGGCGCGTCACCGAGCAAGACGTGAAAAAGTTTATGACCGGCGCCGCGCCAGCTAGCCCTACCCCGGCCGCGACCCTGCCCTTCACCGGCATGCGCCAGACCATCGCCGAGCATATGGTCAACAGCTTGCAGCAACTGGCCCAGGTCACCGTCACCACCGAGATCGACGTCACCGAACTGGTCAAGCTGCGGACTCAACTCAAGGCCGAATTCTCTCTCACCTTTACGGACCTGATCATCAAAGCGGTGGCCAAGGCCCTCAAACTACACCCGCTGCTCAACTCAACCTTGATCGGCGATGAAATCCAGTTGCTGCCGGAGATTCACCTTGGCATGGCCGTGGCCCTGGACGAAGGCTTAATTGTGCCGGTCATCCGCAACGTCGAGCGAAAAGATTTGCGGACCATTGCCGAGGACGCGCAGCGCCTGGCTGCCGGAGCAAGAGACGGCTCACTCTCGATCGATGAAGTGACGGGCAGCACTTTTACGGTTACTAACTTGGGCAGCTACGGTGCCGATTTCTTCACCCCGATCATCAATATGCCCGAAGTGGCCATTTTGGGCGTCGGCCGCATCATCGAGAAGCCGGCCATCTTTGAGGGTGAAATTACCAAGCGGTCGCTGCTGGCGTTAAGTCTGACGATCGATCATCGGGTGGTGGACGGCGCGCCCGGCGCGGCCTTCCTGCGCGAACTGGGGAACATCTTGAGCAACCCGTACCGGATTTTGATTGGGTAAAGGAGGTAAACGATGCCCGACATTATCGTCATCGGCGCGGGACCCGGCGGGACAGCCGCCGCCACCCGCGCTGCCCAATTGGGCGCTCAAGTCACCCTGATCGAGCGCGCTGAGTTGGGCGGTAACTGCGTCAACCGAAATTGTATTCCCTTGCTCAGTATGCTGTCCACCATTGAACTATTGGCTCGTCTCCAACGGGCCGAAGACTTCGGCATCACAGTTGGCCCAGCCAAGATAGATCCGGCTAAGGTGGTGGCCCGGGCTCGCCAAATCAGCGCCGACCTGCGCGAAGGGCTGGCCGCCCTTTTGCCGACCTTTGGCATCGAACTGGTGGAAGGCCAGGCCAAATTGACCGGCCCCAAAACTGTAGAGGTGAACGGCCAGCAGTTGCAAGCTCAAAAGGCCGTGATTCTGGCCACCGGCGCCAGTTGGGCCACGCCTCCGGCCGGCATCGAGCCCGCAGCCCTCTGGTGGCCGCACGAGGCGATGACGCTCGAGCCCATCCCCGAGCGGTTGCTGATTTGGGGCGGCGGCGCGGTTGAGTTGGAGTTCGCCACGCTGTATCGTTACCTGGGCAGCCAGGTTACCGTCGTGATCGACGGTCCCCACCCCCTGCCCGGCGAGGATTACGAAGTGGGGCAGCGCCTGCAGGGCAGTTTGAGCGAGCAGGGCATCGAGATTGTGACCAATGCCTCGCTCAAATCGGCCATCCAAGCCGCTGACGGAGTCAAGGCCGTGATTGCCACCCGCCGGGGCGAGACCGAACTGACCGCCCAGAAGCTGCTCTGTGCCGGCCGGACGCCGAACAGCGCCGGGTTGGGACTGGAGGCGATCGGACTAAAGTTGAAAGATGGGGGGGTGGAGGTCGATGAGCGCCAGCAAACCAGGTTGGCCGGTCTGTTTGCCCTAGGCGATTTACCCGGCCCGCCGTACTACTCCTCCGTGGCCACGGTGGAGGGCCTGGTGGCGGCGGAAAACGCCATGGGCCGGGCTCGCAGCCTGAACCGCAGCCTCATCCCGCGCCACGCTTTTACCATTCCCGAAGTCGGCTGTGTCGGCTTAACCGAAGAGCAGGCAGAGGATGCCGGCTATGACGTGGAGGTGATCAACATCGCCCTGGACACCAGCTCACGGGCGGTGGCCCTCGGCGAAACCGACGGCGGCGTCAAAATTGTCGCTAACAAAAAACAGGGTAAGATCTTAGGGGTGCATATTGTGGGCCATCGGGCCACGGAACTGGTGGCGGAAGCGGCATTGGCCATCCAACTCGAGGCCCTAGCCGAGGATTGGGCCTGGTCGATGCGGATCCACCCCACCTTGAGTGAGACCATGCAAGAGACCGGCCGGGCTGTGCTCGGCCAGGCGCTGTATATTCCGCAAATTTAATGAGTAACAAGATTGCTAGGCTCGATTTGGGCATGTTGGCCTACCCGGCAGCGATGCGCCTGATGGATCATTTGGCCGCGGCTCGCCGCCGGGACGAGATCGGGGATCTGCTGCTGCTGGTCCAGCACCCGCCGGTCATTACCCTGGGCCAAGGCGGTGGCTACGAGGACGTGGTGGTCGCCCCGGGCGTGTTACAGCGTTTAGGCCTTTCGGTCGTGCCGACCGAGCGCGGCGGCCGGGCGACGTATCACGGCCCCGGCCAACTGGTGGTCTATCCGATCTTGCGGCTGCCTCGCGGCCAATTGCACGACTACGTTTACCGGCTGGAAGAGACGGTGCTTCAATTGTTAGCCGAGTATCACCTGCCGGCCGAGCGGCTTGAAGGCCAGCCCGGTGTCTGGCTGGGGGATGAAAAAATTGCGGCGATTGGCGTGGCCGCCCGCGGCGGGGTCACCACGCATGGCCTGGCCCTGAACATTGACCCGGTTTTGGCCCACTTTGACTACATCATTCCCTGTGGCCTGGCCGACAAGGGTGTGACCTCGCTGAGCCGGCTTCTGGACCGGCCCCTTAATTTTGAAGCCGTCACCGCTGATTTTGTGCGCATCTTCAGCCGGGTCTTTGGCCGAGAAGTGAGCCAGGGCTTGCTGGAGGCACCCTGGCTGATCGCCCCCGCCCCGCAAGGCCGCATGGTGGAAACGATCGATTTGTGGCTAGACAACGCGCGGCTGCATACCGTCTGCGAGGAGGCGCTATGCCCCAACCTGGGCGAGTGTTGGGCTCGAGGCACAGCCACCTTTATGATTCTGGGCGACATTTGCACCCGCCACTGCCGCTTCTGCGCGGTCAGAGTCGGGCGGCCGTTTGCGCCCGATCCGGCCGAACCGGAACGATTGGCCCAAACCGCCGCCCGCATGGGCTTGCGCCACGTGGTCGTCACCTCGGTTGCCCGGGATGACTTGCCTGATGGTGGAGCCGCTCACTTTGTCAGCGTGATCGAGGCTCTCCGCCGCCACTGCCCCCAGGCCGCCGTGGAGATCTTGACCCCCGATTTTGGCGGGCGTCTGAGCGCTTTGCAGCAGGTCTTGTCGGCCCGACCCGATGTCTTCAATCACAACTTGGAAACGGTCGCCCGCCTCTACCCGCTGGTGCAGCCGCGCAAAGCCTACAGTCGGGCTCTGGGAGTTTTGACTCAGGCGCGGCGGGCCGGCCTGGTGACCAAGTCCGGCTTGATGCTCGGCTTGGGCGAACAACGGAGCGAAGTGCTGGCCGCGCTGCGCGATCTGCGCCGGGCCGGCTGCGAGATTTTGACCCTGGGCCAATATTTGCAGCCAACCCCTCGGCACCTGCCGGTGGCGGAGTATATCCATCCGGCTGAATTTGCCTGGTACGAAGAGGAAGCAAAAAGCCTGGGCTTTAAAGCCGTGGCGGCGGGTCCGCTGGTCCGCAGCTCGTATCACGCCGCCGAGGTCCGCCAGTTGGTCGAAAGCCCGCTAGCGGTGTAAACGCGTAAGGCGTAAGATTTTACGTCCTTGCGTAGGGGCGTAAGATTTTACGCCCCTACGCTGAAAGCGAGGAATCTTGTCTATCTCAAGTCCCGCGTCGTCAATTCCGTTAGTTTCAAGCCAAACCGGCCTGGGCGAGCGGCTGACGACTGATTTATTTGAGCGCCGTTATTACGCCGAGGATATGGTCCCTGTGCCGGATCTGCTGGTCCGGCCTTTCTTTCGCACCCTGCCCGACGCGGTGGCTCGCCCGGCGAACAGCGCCGAGGTGGTCGAAGCGGTCCGCTGGGCCATCGATAGCGGCTGGCCGGTGGTGCCCCGCGCCGCGGCCTCGACGGCTCTGTTTAACGTGGTCCCGGTGCAGGGCGGGTTGGTGCTCGATCTCAACCAGTTGGCCGGCGTGCTGGCCGTGGACGAGCGCCGCCAAACCGTCATCGTCCGGGCCGGCATGCGCTGGCTGGATTTGGAGCGAGCCTTACAGCCGCTAGGCCTGGCCGTGAAGAGCTACCCGACCAGCGGCATAGCCTCGACGGTGGGCGGCTGGCTAAATACGCAAGGGCACGGCCTGGGCAGCCTGAAGTACGGCCCTTTCTACAGCCAGGTCCTCCGGGCCGAGGTCGTCCTGCCCGATGGCCAACTGCGCCAGATTACGGCTGGCTCGCAACCGCCGCTGGCCTGGTTTGCCGCCAGCGAGGGTACCTTAGGCATCATTACCGAGCTTGAACTGACCGTCCGGCCTCGGCCCGAGACCGAAGTTCACCACCTGCAAGCCTTTGACCACCTGGCCGACTTGCAGACGGCGCTGGTCAGCCTGGCCCGGGCCGAACCTCGGCCTTACACCCTCTTTTTTAGCGACGACACCTACGCCCACATGGTCGCTCAGGCCGGCTTTAGCCCACCCACACGCCAGCCCTTCTTGCTCAGCAGTTACCAGGGCCAGGCCACCGAAGTGGCTCAAGCCCGAGGCCGGTTGGCCGGTTTGCCGGGTCAGACCCTACCGGTTGAGTTAGCGCTCGAGGAGTGGCGCGACCGGCTCTACCACGTCCGGGTCAAGCGGGGTGGTCCCTCGCTGCTGGCGGCGGAGATGTGGCTGCCCCTCGATCAACTGGCCGGCTACCTGACGGCGGTCAAGCGTCTGAGCCAAAGCTTCAAGACGCCCATCGGCACTTATGGCCTGGCCGTTTCACCGACCACGGCTACCGTGATGTCGTTGTATCAAGGGGATGCCCGGCAGACGTTCGACTATACCCTGGCCCTGGGCTTAACCGCTCAACTGTATCGTCTGGGCGCCCGGTACCGGGGCCGGCCCTACGGCGTGGGTCTGTGGAATACGCCGTACCTGGCCCAAATTTTCCCCGGTAAACTGTTAGTGGAATTGCGCCGGCGCAAGCAAATCTTGGACCCGGCCGGCCGGCTGAATCCGGGCAAGCTCTATCACGCGCCGTTCCCCCTCTGGCCGGTTTTTTTCAAGCCGGGGTTGAATCTGCTAGCCACGGCGTATCGCTGGCGGGGCGGGCGATGAGGCGTGATAAATGGATTGCATTTAAGAGGGCAAAATGAATAAATCCCTATTCTTTACCAATCTGGCTCAGGAACTGGCCGTCTGCGCTCGCTGCGGCTACTGTCTGAGCGTGTGCGAAACTTATCAGGAGATCGGCTGGGAGTCGGCTTCGCCCCGGGCTCGCTTGCGCCAGGCGAATCAGTTGCAGACCAAGTCCGAGCCGGAGATGGCGGCAGCGGAGATGTTGCGGCTCTACCAGTGCACCTTGTGCGCGCGCTGCACCGAGGTCTGCCCGCTGGGTATTGACCTGCGCCAGGTCTGGTTGGTGGCTCGCCACGAGGCGGCTAAACAGGATCTGGCCCCGGCCCATTTAAAACAGATGCAGCAGTCTCTCAAGATCCAGCATAACGTCTTTAATCTGCCCAACGACACTCGCAGTGAGTGGCTGATGTATATGGATGATCCGCCCGACGATCTCGATCAGCGGGAGCAAGCCGATATTGTCTACTTCGTGGGCTGCGTCTCGTCGTTTTCGCCGGCCGCCCAGCCCGTGACCGAGGCTTTTACCCGGGTGATGGCCGCCGCTGGGTTGGATTTTGCCATTATGGGCGAAGCGGAACAGTGCTGCGGCTACCCGCTCCTGGCCGCCGGTCTGGTCGAAGAGGTGGAAGCGCTGCGGCAGCATAACGCGGCGACGGTCAAAGCGATGGGCGCGAAGATGGTCGTCTTCAACTGTCCCTCTTGTACCCTGACCTGGCGCGAGTTCTATGCCGACGCCTTGCCCGGCGTCGAATTCAAGCACGCGGTCGAACTGCTGGCCGAGCTGGTCGGCGATGGCCGGCTAACTTTGACCGACTTACCCCTGACGGTCACCTACCACGATCCCTGCGACCTGGGGCGCAATGGCCACGTCTATGAGGCCCCCCGCCAATCTTTGGCGGCGGTACCCGGCCTGCGCCTGATCGAGGCGGCCGAGAATCGGGAACGGGGGATCTGTTGCGGCGGCGGTGGCGATTTAGAGATGGTCGATCCGGCCTTGACCACTCAGGTTGGGGTCAAAGCGGTGGAGAAATTAGCCGCGCCCGGCGTCGAAGCGATTGTGACAGCCTGTCCCCAATGCGTGCGCATGTTCAAAAGTGCCACCGAAAACGCCGGCCGTCCGATCGAAGTCTTAGATCTTGTGCAAGTCATCGATCGAGCCTTGGAAAGGGAAAAATAATGGCTCAAATCGCTAATTTCCATATTCCGGATGATCTCTACTATCACGCGGTCGATTTGTTGTGGCTGCGTCTGGAAGGCAATGAAGTCCGCGTCGGTCTCAACCAGATGTCTCAAGCCTCGGCCGGGCAAATTAAACACGTGCGGTTGATGCCGCCCGGTCGAGCCCGGCGCCAGGGTCAGAACTTTGGCACGATGGAGGCGGGCAAGTATGTTGGTCCGCTCCGCATGCCGGTCAGCGGCAAAGTCGTGGAAATCAATGAGGCCGTGCTGCAGGACCCCGGCCTGATCAACCGCGATCCGTATGGCGAAGGCTGGTTGGTCCTGGTCGAGCCAAGCGATCTGGCGGCGGAGTTGGCCGGCCTGGTCCACGGCGAGGCGATCCAACCCTGGCTGGAGGAGACGTACCAACAGTATCAAGCCAAAGGCTTGCTGGCTGAGTAGCGCTCATGAAACCAATCCGCTGGCTCGATCTGGGCACCATCCCTGCTTTGCGCTCGCAAACGGTTTATCACGCGGTGGCGCAGGCCATGACCGCCGAGACCCCTGACACCATCATCCTGGTCAGCCCTGCCCAACCTTACGTCTGCATTGGCTACCATCAAGATCTGGAGAAAGAGGTCGATCTGGCCTACTGCCAGGCCCACCAATTGCCGGTTTTCCGCCGTGAGGTTGGCGGCGGGGCTGTTTATCTGGACGAGGGCCAGGTCTTCACCCAGTGGATTTTTCACAGAGATCATTTACCGCTCAATCTGGAACATCAATTCGATCTCTATATCCGGCCGCTGGTCCAAACCTATCAAGCCTTGGGCGTCAACGCCTACTTCCGGCCGGTCAACGATATCCACGTCGATGGCAAGAAGATTGGCGGCACCGGCGCCGCCCAGATCGGCGCGGCTCAGGTCGTGGTTGGCAGCTTAATGTTCGACTTTAACAAGGCCACGATGGCTCGCGTGCTGAAAGTTCCGTCCGAGAAGATGCGCGACAAGATTTTCGAGAGCCTGGCCCAGTATATGACCACGCTGCGAGAGCAGCTCGATCCGCTGCCCGACCGGCAGGCGGTCAAAGCTCTGTACCGTCAAAAATGCGCCGCGGTCCTGGGAACTGACATCGTGGCGGGCGAGTGGACCGCCGCCGAAGAAGCGATGGCGGTCGAGCTGGATCGCCGGTTCACCTCGGACGCGTGGCTGTTTCAAACCGGCGGTTTGCGCCAGACGGGCGTTAAGATTCACGAGGATGTGCGGGTTGTGGAAGGCGCATTTAAAGCGCCGGGCGGCCTCATCCGAGTCACCGCGCGGCTGCGCGAGGACCGGATTGACGATCTGACTCTATCCGGTGACTTTACCATGCTGCCCGCGTCTGGCCTCGGCGCTCTGGAGCAAGCTGGGCGCGGGCTTAGTCCCACGCGGGAGTTACTCGTTACCCGCATGCAAGGCGTTTACCAATCGTTGAATATTCAATCCCCCGGCCTCAGCCCCGAGCATTTCGCCGAGGCCATTCTCCTGGCGAAAAACGGCTCGTAACCCCGCGCCTCCCCCGCAATTACCGCTAAACCAAGAGTAAAGTGGCCAATCCCCGATTCAGGGAGTCTCGGTTATAATTACCAACGTCGGCAATAACTGTTGACTAAATATTGGCTCTTTTGGAGTCGACGGAAAGGAGGTGCTCATCGGGTTGAAATAGCCTATGGTCTTACCCGTTTATAAGTTTGGACCTTAAGTAGGAAGAAAAATGAACCTAGTAGAGGGAAAGTTGAAGTATTTGGTAACCTTGCTGGTGGTGTTGGCCCTGATTACGGCGGCATGCGGGGGCGGCGAGACAACCGAGGCCCCTGCTCAACAAGAAGGTGCGGCTGAGGTGCCTGCCGCAGAGGAAAGCGCGGCTGAGGCCCCTGCCGCCAGCGAAGAACAAGCCCCTGCCGCGGAGGAAAGCGCGGCTGAAGCCCCTGCCAGTAGCGAAGAAGGAGCCAGTGTAGAAACGTCAGGCGCCAGCCTCCCCTCCGCCGATTTTCTGACCCGTGACTATGAAGGCACTACCCTGCGCGTCTTTTTTGGCCCTGCCGGGGATGAAGCCGGAACATACGGCGATTTGGTGGCCCAGTTTGAAGCTGAGACCGGCATCACGGTTGACGTGGTGACTGCACCCAACTCGGCCACCGACCATCTGGTCCAAATGTTGCAGTTTTTGGGGGCTCAGAGTTCCGACATCGACGTCTACCAGGTCGATGTTATTTGGCCCGGGATCCTGGCCAATGATGCGGTTGATTTGTCCCAATACATCCCGGCCGAAGAAGTGGATGCCCATTTTCCGGCGATCATCGAGAATAACACGGTCGATGGTAAGCTGGTGGCGCTCCCATGGTTCACCGACGCCGGCTTGCTCTACTACCGGACCGACCTCTTGGAGAAATACGGCTACGACGGTCCGCCCGCAACCTGGGATGAATTAGAAGAGATGGCGGCTACTATCCAGGCAGGTGAACGAGAGGAAGGCAATGACAGTTTTTGGGGCTTTGTCTGGCAGGGGAACAACTATGAAGGGTTGACCTGCGATGCTTTAGAATGGCAGTACTCGCACGGTGGCGGTCGCATTATCGAACCGGATGGCACCATTACCGTCAACAACGAGAATGCCATCGCCGCTATGAACCGGGCTGCCGGCTGGGTAGATACGATTTCTCCGCCAGGCGTGACGTCTTATCAGGAGGAAGATGCCCGCGGGGTCTGGCAAAGCGGCAATGCGGCCTTTATGCGGAACTGGCCCTATGCCTACTCGTTGGGGAATAATGACGATAGCCCGATCCAAGGTCTGTTTGACGTGAGCGTCCTGCCGACCGCTGCTGACCAAAATGCCGGAACCTTAGGGGGCTGGAATTTGATGATCTCGCAATATTCCCAAAACGTCGATGCCTCTGCCATGTTCGTTCGCTATATGTCTAGCCCTATTGCCCAGAAAGATCGGGTGATTCGCGTCAGTTTATTACCCACGCTTGTCGAGCTCTACACCGACCCCGAGATCCTCGAAGCCCAGCCCTTCCTTGACCCGTTGCTCGATGTCTTCACCAGCGCCGTTGCCCGGCCCTCAACCGTAACCGGCGAACTCTACAACGAGATCAGCACGGCTTATTTTAACGCGGTTCACTCCGTTCTAACCGGCGAAGAGACCGGCGAGGATGCCCTGCTCGATCTGGAAGACGAATTGGTTGACATTACCGGTTTTGAGGTGGGACAGCCTTAAGTTTTTGCGGTCGAAGGGGGTTCAAGGCCATGCCCACCCCCTTCTCGGATCATTTCTTTGTCAACCTTTTCAAAAACAAACTCAAAGATAGCATTTCTACGCTAGCCGCGCCCGGTGAAAAAGACCAACTCGCGGCTTGCGGCCAAGCCGTAAGTCGCGAGTCTTAAACCACCTCAGCCGCTCTAACCGCCCAGAGTTGGCGCCCTCAGTAGACCGGCAACGGCTAGAACAGGCGATCATGCGGGACTACGTCTCCTGGCCGCCAACAATATCCCCTAAAGTTTTGTACATATCCCTGACCTCACGTAGAATCAGAAAGAGTAAGTCGGCAGCTCAGAGCCAAACCTGAATGAAATTAACCCGATCAAATTCGTCTCAGATGAACCAGCCTTCCTCGGCCCGATTAATTTTTGAGTGGATTGATGCTCGACTGTTACGTATTCCCAGTATCATTGGACGAGCGATCCAGAGCTTTAACGACACTTACGCAGCCGAGTCGGCTGCCAGCGTGGCCTTCTATGCCCTCTTTTCCCTGTTTCCGCTTCTGATCTTTCTCGTCGCGTTTACCAGTTCAATCTACTTGGATGAACCGGTCCAGCAGACCATCCTCGATTTTGTGGGCGAGACGCTGCCGGCGGCTCAGGACCTGGTTAAGAGCAATATCGAAGCCTCACTCCAAAGTACAGGCACGGTGCAAATTGTCAGTACGATTGGGTTGCTGTGGGCCGCCTCGGGCGTGTTTAACCTGCTGGCTCACAACATCAACCGGGCCTGGCATATTGCCGAAGCGCGAAATTTTGTAGTGGGCCGGTTGATTGCGCTGGGGATGGTCGCTATCTTAACGGTCCTGGTCATTCTGTGGATCGGCTTTACGACGGTAGTCAACATTCTCTCTCTCTTCGAAATCCCGATCTTCGGCGGTCAGGTCGATATCTACCATACTTATCTCTGGAGCATCATCTCCCAGTTTGTACCCAGCTTTTTCTTGTTTGTGGCCGTCCTGAATCTTTACCGCTGGGTCCCTAAAACTAAAGTCCGCTGGCGCGAGGCGACGATTGGGGCGCTGGTGGCGGTCGTCTTTTTGGAGTTAACCACGGCCGGCTTTCGCTGGTATTTGAGCAGCGGCTTATCCCGCTACACCGTGGTCTACGGCTCATTGGGAGCAGTGGTGGCCTTGATGCTGTGGCTCTACTTGGGCAGTTTGGTGGTCCTGTTTGGCGCTCACTTAACTGCCGCCATTGCGTTTCAAACTCGCTTAAAAGACAAAGATTAGGACTTTGTAGGTAGGTCAATGGAAAGAAATAATGATGAATAAGCTAGTCGATTTATGGGAAATCCCCAAAGCCGCTGAAAAATATATGATTGTCGGTTGGGAGCAGTGGGCCGACGCCGGGGCCATCTCCTCTGCCCTGCCCCACTATCTGGTTGAATTGAGCGGAGCCCGCCAAATCGGCCAGATCAAGCCGACCGGCTTTTACCTGTTCCAGTTTCCCGGTACCCACCACTTGCTCCGGCCGGAGGTTAAGTTTGAGCAAGGCTATCGGGTTGAGTTGCGCCGGCCTAAGAATGAGTTCTTTTATGCCGGCGATGAGCACAAAGGCCTGGTGATTTTTGCCGGCCATGAGCCACACCTTAACGTGGATAACTACGCCGAAGCCTTTTTCGATGCAGTGGAAGCCCTGGCTGTACGCCGGGTAGGCGTGATCGGCGGGGTGTATGGGGCCATGCCCTATGACAAGGATCGAGACATTTCATGCGTCTACAGTATGCCCCGGCTAAAAGATGAGCTGGCCGAATATGCCGTGCGTTTTTCCGATTACGAGGGCGGCGCAACGATCGGCTCTTATTTGCTCCATGAGGCTGAGCAGCGTGGGATCGAATTTTTTGTCTTTTACGCCTTTGTCCCGGCCTACGACCTGTCCCAGCAGTCGGCCCAAATGCAGGGCATCCGGATTGAGAACGATTATAAGGCCTGGTATGATCTCATGCGACGTTTCAATTATATGTTCGGTCTTGATCTCGATCTGTCCGGACTGGCTGCGCACAGCCAGGAACTAATCAGCTCGATGGGGAAAAAACTGGACGAACTTATGGAAAAGTATCCTCAACTTAAAGTGCGTGAATATCTAGAGGCCATCGACAGCGAATTCACCGAGCCCTCCTTTGAGCCGCTCAGCGATGTATGGAAAGAAGAGTTAGGAGATTTATTGGAGGACTTAGATGATGAAAGGTAAACGGCGGTATGCTCAAGGCCGGCATTTTTCTTGATATTGAAAATCTGAGCCGAAACGGCGGTTGGGGGATTCAATACGATGCCATCAAGGCGTTGGTTAAAGCTCAGGACTGCGTCGTCCTCCGGGCCAACGCCTATCTGGCCGTCGATACCGAGCTAGAGGCCAAAGACTCCGACTACCGGCGCAAAAATGAACAATACCGGGCCGCGATTCGACGCAACGGCTTTCACCTGGTTCTCAAAGAGGTGAAACGTTACTATAATAGTTACGGGGAACAGGTCCTTAAAGCCAACTCTGACCTTGACCTGGCGGTCGATGCTTTGCTGCAATCCGAGAATCTGGACTATGTTTTGCTTGGCAGCGGCGATGGTGACTTTCTGCGGCTGGTACGAGCCTTGCAGAACCGGGGAAAACGCGTCGATCTGCTCTCGTTTGCCAACACCAGCGAAGAGCTGCGTAAAGAAGTTGATTTTCACTTTATCGGCTTTTTGGTGCCGGGCCTGCTCGGCGGGAACGGCAGCCGGATCGAGCCGCGCACTCGGGGCATTCTCCACATCGTCGATGAAGAAAAAGGCTACGGCTTTATCACGGCCCGCACCGGCCTGCGCGCCGACGACCTGCGCTACGATATCTTTTGTCACATCAAAGAGTTCGCCCGCAACGGCAATTTTGTCGATAACGCCTACTTCGCCGATCTGGCCCGCCGCAAAGCCGTGGTTGAGTTTGACTTGCAAGAAACGGACAAGGGCTGGCAAGCAGTCAGGGTCGCGGAGTTTAATTGGGAGTAGAGGCTGGAAGTTGGAAGCATGGAAGAATTGGAAGGCCGCAAGCGGGCACGGCTAACCTAGGCTTGGTCGCAATCGAGACTCGAGGTGGGCGTGAAAATCCAGATTTACACAATGCAATCGCCGGAGGAGGCGCTGGCCGTGGCGGCACTGGGCGTAGACCACCTCGGGCTAACGCCGAGCAACTGCGGCCTGCCCGGCGAAATTGACCTGGTGACTGCCCGGGCTATTGTCGAGGTGGTGGCCGGGCGGGCTACCTGCGTGGCCTTGTCGGTTGAGTCGGACCTGGCCGCCATCGAGGCGATGGTGCAGGCAGTGCGGCCGGATATCCTGCATCTATGTGGCCTGGCGGGTACGCTCTCGCCCGAGACGGTGGCCACCTTACGATCCCGGCTGCCCGGCCTGCCCCTGATGCAAGCCATTTCGATAGCCGGCCCGGAAGCAATCGACCAGGCCCTGGCCTACCAGAAGGTCGCCGATTACCTCATCCTTGACACGCAAGCCCCCGACATCGCCGGCATCGGTGCCTCCGGCCAAATCCACGATTGGAGCCTGAGCGCCGAGATTGTCCGGCGGGTGCAAATTCCCGTTATCCTGGCCGGCGGCCTGTCGCCGGAAAACGTCGCTGAAGCCATCCAGGCAGTTCGCCCCTGGGCCGTCGACTCGCTGACCCATACCAATCAAACCATGCCCGGCGGCGGTTTTCGCAAAGACCTGGAGCGAATTCGCCAGTTTGTGCGCGCGGCCCGAGAGCCGGTCAGCGCTTAAGTCACGATCTCCACGTTCAACAATCGCAACACCGTCTGAATCGGATTGATCAGCGTCGCCTGGCGCGAGCCGGCAAAGAGCAGACCGATGACGTTCTGACGCTCATCCAGCACCACCGAACCAGAGTCGCCGCCTTCACTCATTCCACTGGCCATCAGTTGATCGGTGAAGGTGGCCAGGCGGCCATTGTACTCCACCTGGGTGGTCACGTCGATCTGGGTAATACGGCCTTGGGTGTAGCCGGTGGTGCGGCCCATTTTTTGAACCGGCGTGCCCAACCCGGCCTGCGCCACGCCACGCGGCCGGCCGATCTGGGGGATCTCAGGCGTCAGTTGCTCCGGGTTGAGCGGGCGAGCCAAAGCCACATCGACCAGGTTCTCGCCCGGCGTGGTGTTGTAAGACATAAAGCGATGGCTGGATTTGAAGATTCGGGCGAAAAAGTTCAACAGTTGCTCTAGGCTCCGCGCCAGGCCACTTTCCGCTTCCTTACCCCCAAAATCGATGGGGATAAATTCCGCCAGCACGGCGACCTGATCCTCGGCCCGGCCGCCGTCATAGCGGCCCGGCTGGATAATCGGATCGCCGGGTTTGGCACTGTTGACATTAGCCAGAACGTGATTGTTGCTGAGGATAAACAGCTCGCTGCCGCGCCGCACCAGGCAGCCAAAGGTGCCGGCCGTCACGTCGGCATGGCTAATCGAGACCCCGGCCGGCACGGTCGGCCGGCAGCGATTTTTGGTGTTGAATCGTTCCGCCTCAGCCGCGGTCTCAACCCGGGCCGGATCGACCTGCCCGGCCAAAAAGCGGCCCGTCTCGATCACGTCCGTTTTCACGCCGTCAAGCATTTTGGGTACCAGGTCGCTCTCGGCCAGTTGCGCTTTCGGGAGTTTTTGGGCGACATTGACCAGGACCGCCAATTCATCGGTCAGGCCGTCGCTCGTTTCTTTATAGCCGACGCCCACCCCAACCACGTTGCGCCGGCTAATCAAATGGCGCAAATTCTGCTGTTTAATCGACAGCGCTTGATTCAGGTTAGTTGTCATAATGCTCCTCTTTGGGCTTGGAAGATGGCTCAGCAGGCGAGGTTGGAGTTTGCTTGGCCGGCCAGGGCCAGTAAGACTCGAGGGTACTGCCCCATTTTTGGGAAAGTTCTTTGACATCATCCATGAGATTCTGAAGAAATGAAGCTTCCTTGGCCGCGGCTTGCTCCAGTGGTTTGAGCGAGCCAACTTCCTGCACATCGGTCGGCACCCCCTCGAGTTGGGGCGGCACCACGTCCCGCGGATCAAGTTGGTCCAGCGGCAGCTTGCGGCTCACATTGGCGATGATGGCGATCTGGTCCGTGGTTTGCCCACCTACCTCCTTGAAGCCCAGCCCGACGCCAACCACGTTCGCCAGTTGGAGTAGACCCTCCTCGTGCTGCTTTTTGACAGCCTGAATGTTTTCAATAATGTGCTGAAACTTCATTTAGCCGGCCTCTCCTCTCATCATTTGTCCTGGATCTCATTATAATCCAGAGAGAAGAAACTTACATCTTAGCGGCTTAACCCGGCTGCTCCTTAAATTTCAGGCAGACCTTTTGCAGCTCGGCCATACGCTCGATTTGAGCTTTGCTTAACCCGGCTGCTCCTTAAATTTCAGGCAGACCCCTCATCGGCTTTGAAAACCGATTAAAATCTATCTACACTGAACCCTGCCGCCCCAGTTTGACCAACCGAACCGAATCGGGTATGATTGGACATGCTTGGCACTCATGCTCCATGAGTGCTAACTAACCTCGCCAAAATGTGACTCTCCCTGAGTTTAACAAGCGGACCAATCACCGAGATATTAGCACTCTAGACTAATGAGTGCTAAAAATGAGTCACGGAATTTGCAAAAATTCTGGACCCTTGGTATGATTGTCAACTGTATTGGCACTCTCCGCAATCGAGTGCTAATCCTTTGCGAAGAATTTCATTATTTTTACAACTATATTAGGAGGTAACATTCATGAATCTCAAACCGTTAGGCGACCGGCTCATTGTTGAACCGATCGAACAAGAAGAAATGACTGCCAGTGGTATTGTGCTACCCGAAACCGCGAAAGAAAAGCCGATGCAGGGCAAAGTGCTAGCTGTTGGCCCTGGCGCGCGCAAAGACGATGGCTCCCGGGCAGCGATGGACGTAGCCAACGGCGATACGGTGCTCTATGCTAAATATGCCGGCACCGAAGTAAAAATCAGCGACAAAAAATATCTTATCCTCAAAGAGACAGACATCCTAGCTATTGTAGAGTAACTTAAACTTACGAAAGGAGTTCGAAAATTATGGCTAAACAACTTGCATTTAAAGAAGATGCCCGCCGCCGCCTTAAAGCAGGGGTTGATACTTTGGCCAACGCGGTAAAAACCACCCTCGGTCCGAAAGGCCGCAACGTGGCTCTAGATAAAAAATGGGGAGCCCCCACCATCACCCACGACGGCGTCACCGTAGCCAAGGAAATTGAGCTGGAAGATCCGTATGAAAATATGGGTGCTCAACTGTTGAAAGAAGCAGCCACCAAGACCAACGATGTCGCCGGGGACGGGACGACCACCGCCACCGTCTTGGCTCAAGCCATTGTCAATGAAGGTCTGAAAAACGTGGCGGCCGGCGCCAACCCGATGCTGCTCAAGCGTGGTATCGAAATGGCCGCCGAAGCCGTTTCTAAGTCCATCCGCGAAGCCGCCATCGAAGTTAAGGGCAAAGATGATATTGCCCACGTGGCCAGCATCTCCGCCGCCGATGAAGAGATCGGCAACCTGATTGCCGAAGTCATGGATAAAGTCGGTAAAGATGGGGTGATCACCGTTGAGGAAAGCAAAGGTCTGGCCTTTGAAACCGACTATGTCGATGGGATGCAGTTCGACCGCGGTTACATTAGCCCCTACTTCATTACCGATCCGGAATCGATGCAGGCTATCCTGAACGATCCTTACATCCTCATTCACGACAAAAAGATCTCCTCGGCGCAAACCATTGTGCCAATTTTGGAGAAGCTGGTCCAAACTGGCAAGCGTGAGTTGGTAATTATTACCGAAGATGTTGACGGTGAAGCTTTGGCCACGCTGGTGCTCAACAAGCTGCGCGGCACCTTCAACGTCCTGGCCATTAAAGCCCCCGGCTTTGGCGATCGCCGCAAGGCCATGCTGCAGGACATCGCCATCCTGACCGGCGGCACGGTCATCACCGAAGAGATGGGCCGCAAGCTGGAAACCGCCACGTTAGATGACCTGGGCCGCGCCGACAAAGTCTCCTCCACCAAGGACGACACCACCATCGTGGGCGGCGCCGGCAGTGAAGACGCCATTACCGGCCGTGTCAACCAAATCAAGGCTGAAATCGAAAACAGCACCTCGGACTATGACCGCGAAAAGCTGCAAGAGCGTCTGGCCAAGCTGGCCGGCGGCGTAGCCGTGATCGGAGTGGGGGCCGCCACTGAAGTTGAACTGAAAGAGAAGAAGCACCGCGTCGAGGATGCGCTCAGTGCTACCCGCGCCGCCGTGGAAGAAGGGGTGGTGCCCGGGGGTGGCGTGACCTTGATCAATGCCGCTGAAGCGATTAAAGGGCTCAGCCACAACGTGCCGGACATCAACACCGGGATCGTCATTGTCCGGCGGGCCCTGGAAGAGCCTATGCGCCAACTGGCCAAAAACGCCGGCGCCGAAGGGTCGGTCATCATCGAGGAAGTGCGCCGCCGTCGCCAGGACGGGGTGGCTCGCATTGGCTTCAATGTGTTGACCAATGAGTATATGGATATGGTCGAGTCGGGGATCATTGACCCGGCCAAGGTGACTCGCAGCGCCGTCGAGAATGCGGCTTCCATCGCCAGCATGATCTTAACCACTGAAGCGCTCATCACCGACATTCCCGAGCCGACTCCACCAATGCCGCCTGGTGGTCCGGGTGGTATGGGCGATATGGGGATGATGTAGAGTCAACCCCGGCCAAGTTCAAGACCTCTGTTCAATCGAGCAGAGGTCTTTTTGTTTCAACAGGTTGTCAAATTTGGCAAGTTTAGTACGTTCCGGGTCGTAGTAACCGGGCTAGCCGCCGCTCCAGGCGACCACGGGGATCAAGCGTGTGGGCCCAAGACAGTATCAACTCGATCAATTGTTCGCGGGTGCGGTCCAGAAGCGAGGGTTGGGAGCCATCAATAATATAACGCAGTTCCCTGAGCAGATCTTCGGCCTGCTCGGGAAAGATGATTTCATCAAGAATTTCCCCATGTGCCGGGATAACCGAGGCATCAAGGTTAATTTCGTTGAAGTAGCGCTGAGTCCGGGGGGCATGATATAAGTGTGTTACCGCAAAGAGCTTGGCGAGTGAAAAGGCGCGATACAAGGCGCGCGCCGCTCGAACTTCCATCAGCGTGCAGTTGGACTTTTGCCGAACAATTATGAAATCAGCCGGAATCGTATATTTTTCGATCAGGGCGGATTTAACGATTTGGGCATCGGGGGTACGGTGCGGGCCATGAATATCCGAGGCGACGAAGATAAGGTAGGGTTTGGGCTGCGGGGCGCTGTACCACAGCGCGGCGGCCATGGCAATCCGGCCCCATAACTGTTTATTTTCTTTTTTGGTGCCCTGGCGCTTGCCCATAATCAATATACCAGAGGGCTGGCTGGGCCACTCCAGATCGGGCGTGTCGGTGGTGGGCTTGTTATCAGAAATTGACATCAAGGTGTACCTCGTAATCTCTATTCAGAGTCTACTCAAATTGACCATCGAGGGCAAGACGAACTTGGGCCAGTAATGTTTCCGGCTCAAAAGGCTTGGTCATGTACAAGGACTGATCAGTGGCTCTAATTTTAGCCTCTATGTCGCGATCACCGTAGCCGGAAATGAAAACCACCTTGAGACCGGGATAGCGCTCTCGAACCTGCTCTACCAGTACATCGCCACGCATATGAGGCATGATAAAATCGGTCACCAGCAAATGCAGATCAGTCAGAGAGCTATTATCCAGTAGACGCAGTGCTTCCGGACCATTTTGGGCTTCAAGCACAGTATAGCCACGTTGCTCCAAAACCCGGACCGTCATTCGCCGAACCCCGGGCTCGTCTTCAACAACCATAATTGTTTCAGTTCCATCGGGTTGCGCCAGGTAACTTAATTTTTCAATCCAAACCGGACGCTCATCAACAGCCACGGGTAAATAAAGTCGTACCGATGTACCTCGATTAAAATGGCTTTCGACCGTGATCTGACCCCCGTGTTGTTTGGCAATGCCAAAGCAGGTGGACAGTCCCAAGCCCGTGCCCTGACCGGTCGGCTTGGTGGTAAAGAAGGGATCAAAGATCCGGGGTAAAACCTCGGCGGCAATCCCTACGCCCGTATCGTTCACGGCCAGCATCGTATACCGGCCCGGTTTGATCTCGGCATGCTGGGTGACATAAATTGACTGAAACGTCACTTCGGCTGTTTGAATCGTCACTTGCCCCCTGTGAGGCATAGCGTCCCGGGCATTCGCTACCAGGTTGATCAGGAGTTGCTCAATCTGGTTGAGATCAACCTTGGCCAACACCGGCTCCGACGCCAGGTTGATCGTCAGTTCGAGCTCCTCGCTGATAAGTTGGGCGAGCATCGGCTTAAGCTGGCGTACGATGTTGTTAAGGTCTACCACCTGGGACTGAGTCACCTGGTTGCGGGTGAAAGCCAAGAGCTGCTGAGTGAGGTTAGCTGCCCGTACGGCGTTTTTCTTGATACTCAATAGATCAGGATAAACAACGTGATCAGGCTTAAGCAGATCCAAGGCAAACTCAGTATGGCCAATGAGAGCAGTCAGCAGATTGTTGAAATTATGGGCTACCCCGCCGGCCAAAACGCCAACAGCTTCCATTTTTTGAGCCTGAATAAACTGCGTCTCAAGCTGCTTCTGGGCGGTAATATCAAACATAATTCCCTGAAGATAGCGCCAACCGGCAGTTTCATCCCCGACAAGGCGAGTTTGATCCCTAAACCAGACGACCTGGTCATCGCGGGTCAGGAGCCGGTATTCCAGATCCATTTCACATGGTTCGCCTGTGTGACGGCGCTGGAACTCCGAGCTAATCAGGACTCGATCGTCGGGGTGGAGCCGCTGGATTAACATGTCAGGTGTAGCCAGCCACTCTTCTGGACTGAATCCTAGCAAAGTCTTCACCTGCGGGCTGATGTAGGTCATTCGCGCTTGATGATCAAGGAATTCCACGATGTAGCTGATTGCCGGCAGTTGCTCTACCAGAGTCCGATATTTTAGCTCCGCCTGTTTGAAGGCTTGGTCGGCCCGTTTGCGCTCGGTGATGTCGCGCATGACCGCCTGAATGGCCGGCTGGCCATCATAAATGGCGGGCACGGATAGAACCTCGATATCAATCAACGTGCCGTCCAGCCGGACCACTTGAATTTCGGTCATCGGCAGCGAAATGTGCTGGCTAAACAAAGCTTCGGCTCGCTCATGCAGCAGTTGCCGGTATGAGGGAGGAATAAAGTCAAAAACGCTGCGATTCAGAAGCTGCTCCGTCGTCGTGGCCCCCATCATCCTGACCATAGACGGATTAATATAGGCAATTTTCCAATCAACATAAACAGCTATCCCCATCGGCAGCAGATCGATCAGGCGGCGATAGCGGTCCTCATTGGCTTGGAGCGAGGAAACCACCGCTCGCAGTTGCTGAGTTTGGCTAGGACGGGATAGCTGGTCCAAGGCCACGGTTCGAGACAAACCGGCCTGGGCCTGAACGGCCTTTTTCTCGATAGCCGGAATGAACCGCGGCCCCCGGTGAGTTAAAGCCAGAACCAGAGCCAGAGCATTGGCCAAAGTTTGGATTAGCTCTACTAGAGCAGGCGTGAAGGTTCGTGGCAGCCTGGCACACACGTTTAAGGCGCCAAATAAAGTCTGGTTTGTCATCAGCGGGACGGTAACAAAAGAGCGGACGCTACCCGGCAGTATTTGCCCATCGTTATTGGACCCTGATAAAACCAAGTCATCGGCGATATAGGGCAATCCCTCCCGTAACTTACCCATCGAAGCCCAATTTTCCGTAGAGACCAGGTTCACCCCAAGAGGTGACTCGCTCTCAGACGTGGCAAAAATCTGGGCTTGGCTCCGCTCGAAGTCAAACAAGAGCAGGGTCGCCCGGTCATAGTCAATGAGCGAGCGAAGACTGGTGAAGGCATTTCGGCAAAGCTGTTGCGGCGTTTGTCCCTCAAGTGCCGCCTGATGAATTTGACGCAAGATTTGAAGCTGCTGAGTGGCTGGTACCGGTTCTGGATTGATCGGGTTAGTAGTCAAGTTTGATCTCCCGAAACAATATAGAGCCATCGCGCCTGGCTCTGTTTTTAACTCTCTAACCCCATAATCATACCACTCTCCAAGCTCAGTGTCCACCAGATTCTTAAGCAAAATCAGTTTTGCTTAGATGGTTGACTTTTGAAAAAAATCCGGTAAAATGAGTGTATACTCATTTCTATAAGTGCTCGCTCACAACATTACGGAGCTAGACGAATGAAACTTGGCGTTATTCGACACAAAATCTGGTACGACCTTTGGGAGAACATGGGACGGACTCTGCGGGTTGTGGCTATTATCGCCATAGGGGCTGCAGCTATCGGCCTGATCCTGGGAAGCAAAGAATTCATCCAAAAGGATCTGGCTCGCACCTGGCGCGCCTCTAACCCGGCAACGATCGGCCTTAGTGTCAATCCGCCAGTGGACGATAAAATAATTGAAACCCTAGAGAATATCCGCGGTGTGGAGACGGTTATCGGCTGGCAGCAGGAGCCCCTTCAATGGCGGCCTAATGCCCAGGCAGCGTGGGAACCGGCCCTCCTGGTCGCCGTCGATGATTACGCAGATCAACCGATCCGGCAGATCAAACTTGACCATGGGGACTGGCCTCAACGCAAACTGATGGGTGTTCAACGGGCGCGAGGGCTGGATAGCGGTGAGCAAGTCTGGCTTGAGATCGATGATGAAGCCCAGTTAGTGGGACTTAATGGTGTGCTATACAATGTTGCCTACCCGCCGCCCATGATCTCGCCAGATCCTGTATTTTTCACCACGCGAGAACGTTTCAGACAACTCACCGGCGAGCCGGGTTACAGTTTGGTGCTGGCTACCATTCCTGCCTACAGTCCTGAAGCAGTCCAAACTGCCGCCGATCTAATCCAAAACGAGCTTGAAAAGCAAAACCGTGAAGTTAAGCCTGCTATCCCGAAACCGGGCGGCTTTTTGACTCGCACCAGCCATCCGGATCGCTTCATTGCTCAAGATACGCTTGATGGCGTCTTCCTCATTTTGACCATAATGGCGGTCGGGACGTTTCTGCTAGGGCTCTTCCTGGTATTCAACACCATCAGTGCCGTCATCACCCAGCAGATCAACCAAATCGGTATTATGAAAGCCATTGGGGCCAGTTTGAAAGAAATCATCTTCATTTACTTGGTCATGATCGTGATCTACGCGCTGTTGGCCCTGTTTATCGCCGTGCCATTGGGGGCGTTAGGAGCGCACGGCCTCCGCTACGCCATGATTAGCCAAATTGCTATGGTGCCCGGACCATTTCAAATTTCAACCACCGCCGTGCTGGTACAGACCGGAGTCGCTTTGCTTTCACCCCTGGTTATTGCTATGATCCCGATCGTCTCTGGGGCGCGGATTACCGTCCGGGAGGCCGTTTCTACTTACGGCCTAAGCACCGCCTCAAGCCTGTTAGATAAAACCCTGGCCAGGTTGCAATTTGTCCCTCGTCTGGTCGCCTTAACCATCAGTAACACGTTTCGCAACAAGCGACGAGTGGTGCTAACTCAGTTCACGCTTGTGGGCGCCGGGGTCATTTTTATGGTGGTCATGAGCACCCGTCTATCCATGGTCTATACCTTTAGCGATATGCTGTTTGACATTTTTGACGTCAACGTTATGCTTGACCTCAAAAACGAGGCTCGCATCGTCGAGATCGAGGCGGTCAGCCAAAGTCTACCGGACGTTAAAGCCGTCGAGGTCTGGGGGACGGCCAGAGGAACAGCCCGTCCGGTAGATCGACCTGAGTCAAACGAGGACAGTGACGTCAATCTACGCGGCATTCCTTTACCGAGTACCGCTTATGTCCCGCAACTTAGAGCCGGACGCTGGCTGACCCCGGATGACAGCTATGCCGCGGTCCTCAACCAGGCTCTAGCCGCCGAGATAGGCGTGACGGTGGGTGACATGATCACCGTTGACATTCCTGGCGAGCGAGACTCGGAGTGGCAGGTAGTCGGCTTGGTTTTTGAACCGTTAGACCAAGAGGCCGCTTTAGTCCCGCGCGAGACTTTACTGCGCGAGATAGATCGGGTAGGCCGGGGCAAGGCCATTCGCGTGCAAACGGTTAGCACCGATGCGACCAGCGAACTCGATGCAGCCACGGCCCTTCGCGACCTGTACGAAGCCAAAGGTTATGATGTTATTGCCAGCCGGCAAGATACAACCCACCGGGTCACGGCATGGCGGATCGAGTCGATGTCAATTTTGATGGCCCTCTTAAGCAGCATGGCCGTTTTAATTGCGGTGGTTGGGGCAGTGGCCCTGAGTGGGACGCTGGCCATCAACGTTATGGAGCGCACCAGCGAAATCGGGGTGATGCGGGCCATCGGCGCTTCGGCTATGGCCATCGCCGGTCAATTCATCGGTGAGGGTTTGATTTTGGGTTGGTTAAGCTGGCTGTTATCTATTCCTCTAAGCATTCCAGTAGGCCAGATGGTCCTGGCCGCTTTGGCCCAGTTGCTGAATACAGAATTGATCTTTCAATTTTCGGGTATGGCGGTGATCTACTGGTTTGGGATTATCACCGTCCTGGCGGCAGTAGCCAGTTGGTTCCCCGCCAAAAAGGCGGCTCAAACCAGTGTCCGTGAGAGTTTAATGTACAGTTAGGAACAAATCATGTTTAAGGCACCCTTGGATTTTAAAGAACAGATGGCCGAAGCGCGGCGCACCCAGATTTTAATTGGTGCCGCGCAGGTGTTTGCCCAAAAGGGCTACCATAAAGCTACCACAAAAGAGATTGCCCAAGCTGCCGGAATAGCGGAAGGCACCATCTATAACTACTTTGATACCAAACGAGATCTCTTGTTGGCTATGGTCGAGATGGTGGCGACCCACTCCTTAAGAGAGGGTCTTTTTGAAAATCCACCCGAGGACCCTGCCGAGTTCTTGCGCTTGTTGCTCCGAGATCGAGTCCGATTTTTGCAGGAGTATGGACCAGTCATGGCGCCATTGTTGGCTGAGGTGTTTCTCGATACCGATTTACGCCAGGCCCTTCACGATCATGTGTTTAGACCCACCTCAGCTTTGCTGGAGAACTACTTTGAGAGGCATATCGCACTTAAGAACTTCCGTCCGGTTAGCTCGCTTGTCGTCACCCGAGCCTTGATGGGAGCGATCCTGCTCAACTCGGCTTTCAAACTGGGCCAGATCGATGAGCGGTATGAGGCCATTTCAATAGACGAGATGATTGAGGAACTGGTAAATTTGATCCTTAAGGGCGTTTCAGGCGAGGCTTAAAGTACCTTTGGGCAAGCACCAAAGTACTTTCGTCCCTACTAAAGAAGTACCTTTGGTCGGTACCTTTGACCCTATTCTAACGCCGACTTTTGCGTTATAATGCAAAGTGCATAAGTAATTAGTCCGGTGTTAGAGCTAAATCGTTGCGACATCGCATCTCACCAATAAAACTAGCCAACAACAACTTTTAGCACTCTTCCCCTTTTAATAGTACTTTTTTCTTACAGAAACCGCAGCGATTTAGCCTTATACTGGCAATGTAGTAGTCACAGTTTTTTCAAAATCTTAAAGAAAGGAGATATACCCAATGCTTTTCTTACCGAAAGAAGAAGGTCAAGGTTTGGTAGAGTACGCGTTGATCTTGGTACTCGTGGCTATCGTTGTTATCGCCATTCTGCTTCTGCTTGGCCCGGTTGTTGGTAACGTCTTCAGCAACATCGTTGCTAACCTCTAATATTTATCTCTTTAAGAAATTTTTCATTATCTTTAACAAAAAACCTCCGCGATCGCGGAGGTTTTTTAGTCCTCAAAGGCTATCACCTGCTGGCTGGCATACCGCGGATAGTAGGCAAAAATCACGTCAAAAGTAGCGCGCTCACCAGGCTTCAAAGTAGGCGGATTGACGTAAGTAAAACCAACGTTGATGACCCCGTTGTCTCGACCATAGATGCTGGCAGCCACTTTGGTCCGTTTGGCCGTAGTTGTGCCTACGTTTTCAACTATACCTCTGATATGGAAAAAGCCGGCCTCATCTTCATATCGTTTAACCTCAATGACCGCAAGTTGGGCCGGTTGCTGAGAACGTACGGGTCGGCCCATGGCCCGGATACTGTAAGTTGCAAAGCCGGCAGGTTTGGTCAAGCTGACGATAAAAGGCGACTTCTCTCCAGGTGGAATGGCGCTTAGCATTGCTTTACCACTCGCCGCCCCAATGACCGTACCGGCCGAGTCATAAAAGGTGACAGTGACATCCGTTTGGCCAACACTTACACCAGAGTCATTACGCAATTCGCCGACGATTGATAGGGTCTTAAATTCATCCACAAAATCGTTCGCACTGATCAATCCCAGAAGAATTGCATCGGCTGGGAGAGCGGTTGGCTTGGCCACCACGCTGCTCGGCGGGTTGAGGGATGGCACCGTTTCTAGGGGATTTTCCCCCAAAGCCTGGGCACTGATCTGAGCAAATGTAATCTCTTCTTGATCGTCTTGTAAGGTTAAGCGGTAACTGTAACTGGCATTGGCCCGCAACTGCTCATCGATGAAGGCAGCTTCATTGGTTTGAGCCAGATAAGCATAGATACCATAGCCGGTGCCCATATCACTATACACCCTGAAGGGTGCTCCTTGGTCGAGTGGACTCCAACTAAGGGCGATACTGCGGTTGGTTAAGGGTGTAACGCTCACACTCTCTACCAGACTAGCCATAGCCTCAGGCACAGCCGGTGGCAACGCCAGGGCCACCGGACTTTCAAGATCATCTAGGTTGACAGCCGCCACGGCCGCCGCGGTTGAGGTTGCTGTGGGTGGTGGCGTAACCGTCAATGTGGCAGAAGCGGTTGGCGTGTGGCTAGGGGCAGGCGTGGGAGTGGAGGTAGCGGTTGATGTTGGCGTGGAGGAAGGTTGGGCGGTGGCGGTAGAAGTGGCCGTAGGTGGCGGAGTAAAGGTGGTGGTTGGCGAGGGGCGGGGTGTGGCGGTCGATGTTGGCGTTGAAGTAGAAGTTGAGGTCGGGACATAAGTGGCCGTCTCGGTTGGCCTTAGAGTCGCCGTAGCAGTGCGAGTGGGTGAAGCTGTGCCAGCGCTGAGTGCGGCTAAATCGCGGGTTGGTGTAGATTGACGGGTAGGGGTGGCCGTCGCTGATGGACGCGGGGTTAGCGTAGCCGTCGGGCTGGCTGTCGGCGTGTTAGTTCGGGTTGCTGTTGAAGTGGCCGTAGGCCGAGGCGTAGAGCTAGCGGTGAGCCTCGGCGTATGGGTGGCAGTCGGACTGGAGGTAGCTGTAGGTCTAGGCGTGTTCGTCGCCGTTGGGCTGGAGGTGGCAGT
>CALMIS010000381.1 GCA_937864185.1 uncultured Chloroflexota bacterium | reverse complement strand
AACAAGGTTCCGCCGAAGCCGGAAGCCCACCCGCTTTCAGCGGTGGGTAGCTCACTCCAAGACCTATCCCTGCGGTCGGTTGAGGCCAGATTGGCCCGTATGCTGCTGGAAAACGCCTCCGAGGGGATATTACATCGCCGGCGCTGGGCCACCCAGTCAGAGATGGCGGCTCGTTTGGGCACGGTGCCGGATGTCCTCAGTCGAGTATTGCGGAGTTTCGCGGAAGAAGGCATCATCCGGCTAGAACGACGCGAGATCCATATTCTTGACGCCACCAAGTTGGAAATGAAAGCAATGGACTCAAAAACATAACCCGCCCTAAGCTGTGGCCCTCCAGGCGGCAAGCCGGTTAAATAACGGGCCTTGTCCCGCCACGCCAGCGCAGAATTTACCCAGTAGGAGAACGCTTCTGCTTCTACTGGGTAAATTCTGCGCTTTTTTATGCCAGATCAACCTCAAAATCAGACAAAAGTCGAATACTTTTCGCTTGAAACAGGCTAAACTACGGTTAACTCTTTCCGGGGAGGTGAGCATGCCGAAGTTATCAACCACAGCCCAGCCCCAGTGGCTTTTTGAGAGCGGGTTGGTTTATCTAGACCGCTCGCCTGTGGAAATCAAACGAGGGATGGCGATCCTGGGCCAAGACGGGCGGAAAGCAGGTCAAGTCGCCGCCGTGGTTCTCCGTAACGGTTGCCCACCGGTAACCCACCTCCTTGTAAATTCGCAGTCTCAGCCGCCAGCTTATCGGTTAGTCCCGATAGACCTCATTAAACAAGTGAGCGAGGAAACCGTTTGGCTGCATCTTAGCCGGAAAGATGTGGCTCACCTACCCCCTTGGGTGGAGGAAAGCAATGAAATCGGCTGAATTGAAACATTCGCGATGGGTGAGCGGGCTGGCTATCTTGGCCGCTCTATTTGGCCTGCTCACTGTTGTATCCGGCGGGAGCGTGCTGTTTAATGCAGCGGCTCAACGGGCCGCCGGTAACACTGTCGGATTTGTCCTTTGGTTCAACTTTCTGGCCGGGTTTGTCTACGTCATAGCCGCTGTTGGCTTGTGGCGTCGACAACGCTGGTCGAGGTGGCTCGCCTTTATCATCGCGACGGCCAGCCTCATCATTTTTGCCATTTTCGGACTACACATCTTGACAGGCGGTGGTTACGAGATAAGAACCGTGGCCGCCATGAGCTTGCGCACCACGCTCTGGTTCATTATCGCCGCGGTCGCCTACAGACATGTGCGTCCAACCCGCTAATCCAAAATCCAAAATCGGAAACCGCTATGAGGGTCATTCGTTATAAAATCTGGTACGACTTGTGGGAAAATAAAGGACGCACCTTGCGCGTCATCGCCATCATTGCGATTGGCGCTTTTGCCGTGGGGACGGTGTTGGGGGCTAAAGAGTTCATTGTTCTGGATGTATCGACCACCTGGCAAGCGTCTGCCCCGGCCACCATCGGCCTGGAGGTCAACCCCGCTGTTGATGACACCACGCTCGAAACTCTGGAGAATCTCAAAGAGATCGAGGCAGTCACCGGCTGGTCGCAAGACAAAACAGTGCGTTGGCGGCGCAGCCCGGCTGATCCCTGGCAGCCGGCCACCCTGGTCGCGCTCGACGATTACGAAGATCAGGTCATCCGGCAGGTCAAACTTGACCATGGCGACTGGCCCCGGCGCAAGTTAATGGGGGTGCAGCGAGACCGCGCTCTCGGCCAGGGCGATCAGGTTTTTCTGGAGGTGAGCGGCAAAGTCTACCCGGTGGAGCTCAGTGGCGTCCTGTACAATGCCGCTTACCCTTCCGCCTTTTCTTCGCCCGATCCAATGTTTTTTTCCACCCGGGAGCGATTTGCCGAACTCACCGGCGAGTCCGGCTCCAGCCTGGTGCTGGCCACCATCCCCGACTACAGCGAGGCCAGGGTCCAGGTCGCGGCTGATGTGGTTCAGCGCGAGTTGGAAAAACAGGACATCGAGATCGAGCCGGCCATTACCGCCCCCGGGGGATTTACCAGCCGCACCGGTAAACCCGATCAATTCACCGGCCAGGACGTGCTCAACAGCGTTTTTATGATCCTGACCATTATGGCCGCCTCTACCCTGATCCTGGGTCTGTTTCTGGTTTATAACACCATCAACGCCATCATTATGCAGCAGGTCAACCAGATTGGGGTGATGAAAGCCGTCGGAGCCGGCTTCGGCCAAATTTTGGGAGTCTATTTCAGCATGGTCTTGGTCTATGCGGCTTTGGCCCTGCTGGTGGCGGTACCGCTGGGGGCATTGGGCGCGCACGGGCTCCGCACGCTGATGGTAATGAGGACTGGCATGGAACTTGGCCCCTTTGCCATTTCAACCCGGGCGGTGATGGTTCAAACGGCCGTGGCTCTGCTATCGCCGTTGCTAGTGGCGACCCTGCCCATTTATGCCGGCGCACGCGTCACCGTGCGAGAGGCCATCAGCACCTACGGCCTGGCAGGAGCCTCCGGGGTACTGGATCGGTTACTGGCCAAGCTGAATTTCATCCCGCGGATAGTTTCGCTGACCCTTAGCAACACCTTTCGTAATAAGAAACGGCTCCTCCTTACCCAAGTTACTCTGGTTGGGGCGGGCATAATTTTTATGATGGTGATGAACACTCGCGCCACTTTGCAAAACACCTTTGGCAACGTCCTGCTCTCGATTTACGAGGCCAACATCCTGCTGGATTTGAAAGATGAGGCGCGGATCAGGACCCTTGAAACGCTAACATTGGGCCACCCCGAAGTAAAAACGGTGGAGGTGTGGGGCACGGGGAGCGGGACCGCCCGCCGGCAGGGCCAGCCCGAGTCCAATGAGGATAACCCGATCAATTTGCGCGGCCTCCCGACCCCTTCGGTGACCTACCTGCCTCAAATGCGGGCCGGACGCTGGCTGCAAGCCGGCGATGAATACGCGGTGGTCCTTAGCCAGGCCCTGGCCGAGCAGATGGGGGTAGGGGTGGGGGATTGGATCACCATCGATATGCCCACTACCCGCCAGTCGGATTGGCAGGTGGTGGGCCTGCTGTTTGAGCCGGTTGACCAGAAAGTGGCCCTGACCCCGCGAGATACCTTGCTCAAAGAAACTCGCCAGGTTGGACGCGGCAAATCAATCCGGGTGCAGACCCTTCACGGCGACCCGGACAGTGAGGCCGCCACAGCCACCGCCCTGCGGACCCTCTACGAAGGGCAGGGCTATGAGGTACTGCCCAGCACCAAGGATACTTCATATCGCCTGGCCACCCGGCAGACAGATCAAATGGCCTTGCTGTTTATTATCCTGACCGGTATGGCCGTGATGACGGCAGTCGTCGGGGCGGTGGCCTTGAGTGGCACCCTGTCGATCAATGTGATGGAGCGCACCCGGGAAATTGGGGTGATGCGGGCCATTGGCGCTTCAGCGGGGGTGATAGCCGGCCAATTTGTGGGCGAGGGCTTGATTTTAGGCTGGTTGAGTTGGCTCCTGGCCATCCCCTTGAGCCTGCCGGCTGGACTACTCATCGTTCGCGCCTTATCCGCCGTACTTAAGATTGAACTGGTGTACCAAATATCCTGGGTTGGAATTTGGTACTGGTTGAGCATCATCACCATTTTGGCCGTTATCGCCAGTTGGTTTCCGGCCCAAAAGGCGGCCCAAACTAGTGTGCGCGAGAGTCTGGCGTATTTCTAACGATTAGCGGCGTAAGAATGTTGCTTGCCGCCGGGCCTGAACTCGCTCTGGCGGCCCTGTCGCCGCAGGCAATATCGTCCGCTGTGCCCCAGCCTAACCTGCATGGCATCGTCTCCAAGGTCTATATTGCCCTTTTATTGGCTCACATTGGCGGGGCTATTTGGTATCAAGTGGCCAAATCAGATACTTTGTCTCGGGTGGGGGTTAGCTGGGTAAAAGGGGGGCAGAGGGGATATTA
>CALMIS010000380.1 GCA_937864185.1 uncultured Chloroflexota bacterium | reverse complement strand
GGCTGCAATCGTCCCTTCAGCCTGGGCTAGCCGCGCCGCCACAGTCCGGGCGAGCGTTGCGCCCAGCTGGTCCAGTTGGTCTGGGCCAAGCTCACCGTTGAGACGCAGCTTGATGGGGATGTAACAGTTGATTTGGGCCATGGGTATCTGAATTCCGCCAAAAAAGCAGTCCACCGATGAACCCAGTTAGCCGCAGAATCTTTCATCTGGCTCACTGAGTAATCCGTGGACTGCTTTCTATGGTCATTAGCAATGTACGGGAATCACCTGTACGATTTTGACACAACAGCCTGTTCATTTTCAGGAACAACGAGCGCCAAGACCCGGAAGCCGCCCAGCAATTCACCGTCGAGAGTTTTATGCACTACCTCGAAACTGGTTAGATGATCGACCTCAACGGCGGGGTTGAGTACGATTTTCATTTTCATTTCCCGTCTTTCATTTGGCTTAAGGCTGAGTGACACCTCCGTGCCGGGCTCAAAGCCTTCGCCTTCCAGCTGGAAATCTAAGGCTTCATAGGGGGAGAGATGGATCTCACGGTTGGCGTAAGGACCACTTCGCAAGAGGTCATGTTCGCTTTGGCTTAATTCCTCCTGTCCTGTCACCTGGGATATCGTTAGAACACTCTCTACGGAACTTACTTCGGAGGGATTGGCCGCAAAGAACCCGAAGTCCCTCTCTGGCGAGGGTTCCTCGACTCCTTCTAAGGGCCTTGGCGAGGGTTCCTCGACTCC
This sequence comes from uncultured Chloroflexota bacterium, assembly GCA_937864185.1. Taxonomy (GTDB): domain Bacteria; phylum Chloroflexota; class Anaerolineae; order 4572-78; family J111; genus JAGRBY01. Next base: position 3,289 of record CALMIS010000380.1, on the reverse strand, counting down.
TTCTAAGGGCCTTGGCGAGGGTTTCTTGACTTCTATAACAGCAATATTGCGCTGGCCATGGTGGGAGTCGCAGCAGAAATTGAAGACACCGGGCGGGATTAGCGCACCATCCCTTATTCTATCCTCTGAGTAACAGTTTGCCGCCAGGCAGACATGCCCATTGTTGAGTCGCGCATCCTTGTCTGTAGGGATCCATGATGGTTCGCATACAATTTCCTTAAAAGCATTTCCTTCAATCGTTTCTGCATAGCCGGTCATCGGCGAGTTCCCGCCGGCCGAGGCGAGGCCCGAGTTCGGACTGACGCCAGCAGTGAAGTCGCAGACCCATACCTGGACGTTGACATCGTTGATAGCGTTTTGGGATATGTTTTTGACCAGCACTTTGACCGTGTTCTCAACACCAACTTTGGCTTGGGTTTGGCTATGTCCGCCTTCAAGCCATATGTCCCCACTGATCCAATAGTTGTTACACGGGTTAATAGGCCGGCTCCCCATATCCTCTTCTGAATAACGAATTACCAGTGAACCGCTTTTGATTGTTTCTTCCGTACATGGCATAGTCTTTCTCCTTAAAGGTAAAATATGATAGTAACGTCTAATCTCAATGGAAAGGTCTGGCTTAGGAACGACGATTTGCAGTGATTATGCGCCTCCTATGACCTTGCCACCGCTATTACTTTGGATAAGGTCGAAAATATGAGTATTGCCGACCCCTTCCTTGGCACCAAATTTGGTCCACCCGACAATCGGCATCCCTTTGCCGGGCAGTGGCGTGAGCTTCGTTTCCTCCATTTCGCAGAGCTGCACCAAGCTCATACAACCTTTACTGGCCCGTCCAAAATCCATTCCTCTTATATTAAAAGGGTGCCCTGTGAGACTCTTGTTAGGGCCGCAGGCGATCAATTCCGTTTCCCAACCAACTTGTGGATCGCAATGACAATGTTATCTCCCCCTTCCTCTTCCTCTGCGGCGTTGGCGGCACTCCTCCATGACAAGCCATAAACCAACCTCTGTTCTCTAAACTTTAGTGGGCGGAATCAACTGTAAAATCTGCCTTATTAGGCCAACTTTATCCAGTCATATAAGCGATCTGAAATGTAAAAAGGATGACCTGATCGGTCCCTGCTGCCCCGTTCAATTCAGCCGTAATGAAGTATCTGAAGTGGTCCGTATCCACTACCTCGTACTGTTGTTCGATCACCGTATTAACATCGAACGGATTACTGTTACCATCTAGTCTCGCAAGGATGTCTGAGGTAACGGCAGCAGCGTCGACTCCCTGGCGGTGTAGCGTTATGCGCAAACTACTGCCCCTGCTGACATTCCGACCTGTAGCTCTGAAAGAGCGCAAATTTACACCGTGTGGCAGATCGATTGACATCATGCCCTGGGCGCTGGTAACGTTGGCCTGCTTCTGAGCGAAACCGGGACCGTGCGACCAACCAGACGCACCAGTGGCTACCAAATTGGGGGTAAAGCTACTACGTAGGATGCGAGGGGGCGGCGCCTGACCAAGGGCGGTTAGAGCAGCATCAATTTGAGCAATAAGCGCAGACAGCTGACTAAACTCTGACTCTAGAGCATGGAAGCGAAGGTTGAACCCGTTGTCGCCGCCGGCCTGCACCCGGTCTACGTTATCTATCCAGTCCTCGTGTTGGAAGGCCGGGGTATAAGTGATGGCCATAATCTACTCCTTTCGTTTCCGGCGTGGCGCCGGGCCACGCACCCGGAAATTGGGATAGGTGTAATCCGGGAAGGCATTGAGCAGTCCTTCCCGCACTTCGATCACCCGCTCCCGGATGGCCCGGGTGATCACTTCCACCCCAACGGGATGGAAAGCATTTAGGGTGTTCATAATCAGATCGTACTGCTCCTTGCGAATAATGGTTCCGGCAGCCTCCAGAGCCGGGTGCAACCGGACTTTGAAGGTGTAGGGGGCGGTGTTGTCTCGCAGATCATAGACGGCTCGAGCCACGAGCCGGCCAGCCTGCTCCGCGAATAGCGTCACTACGGGAGTGGTCGTACTGCTCAGACGTGCCTTTGCCCCCCCGCCGGAACGCAGTACCCAAGTCAGCCGCTCACCCAGTCCGCTCCCCAGGCTCCACATATCGGCCAGGCCAATCTGACCGGCTTGCGGGTTGAACACCCTAACGCTGTCGCTGCCCTGGTTGGTCACCTAAACCCGGATTGGCCTGGCAGCCACGCCGGCCGGCTGCCGCCGGAGGCGCACCACCCCCCGAGGTGTCCCGTCCGGTTTCAGAATATGCAGTCGCTCCTTGGTCAGGTCTCCATCTACCACATATAGGGTCAGGCCATCCGGAGCAACGGCCACGGCACCAGGCCGGCCACCCACAGCCAGCGAGTTCATCACCACCTTAGCCGCCACGTCCAAAGTGACGACTGCGCGGGCTTGGGGCAGCGTCACGTAGGCGCGTGCCCCATCCGGGCTGCCGGCAATGCCCAGAGGTTGGCCCGGCAGCGCGATCGAGTCTATGTCGACAAATTGGCCGGTGTCGATTATGTGGATAGCCGAATCCCGGTCGAGCGCCACCCACAGTTCAGCTCCGTTAGCGGTCAGGATCAAACTTGTGGGTCGCTGAACGGGCGAGATTGAGTTGAGCACAGTAGCAGTGTTGGTATCAATCTCTACCAGCGCCGCACTCGTCCGGCAGGCTACGTATAGGCGCGGTTGGGTAGGATGATGGGCCAGGGCAACCGGGTCGGCGTTAACTTGAATACTCGCCAGGCTGTTGCCTGTGGCTAGATCAATTTCCGTTACCGTGTTGCCAGCGGCATTGGCGGTGTAGAGGCGCTGCCCATTGGGGCTGACCACTACAGCCACGGGTTGCCAACCGACTTTAAAGGCTTGCCGGACCTGGCCTGTGGCCGGATCAACCTCACTGACCGTGTCGCTGCCACTGTTAGCCACGTAGACCGCATTGGCTCCCACGAATACCCCCTGGGGTACGGCACGCGGCCCTACAGTCAGGTTGATACCCTGTCCTTCAGCCACGGTCCGCGGTCCGCTCATCGTCACCAGCTCTCCAACGCTCTGGCGAAGCAGTAGATCGGGGTCCTGACGCTTGACGTAGCTAAAGCCGGCCGCATGAGCCAGAGCTGCCAATCTCCCGGCCGACAAGGTGAACGAAGGGTTGCGGCGCAAGGTCAAAGCCCGGCCTACCTCTGGTAGACCAACTGCCCCTCCTGGAATGGGTGGACTGAAGGCCGAGGTAATCTGCAAGGTACCAGCGCCTCCAGCGTCGGCAATCAACTCTAGCAGCCGATTCAG
>CALMIS010000379.1 GCA_937864185.1 uncultured Chloroflexota bacterium | reverse complement strand
TCGACGACATCGCCAGCCAGACCAACCTGTTGGCCCTCAACGCCGCCATCGAGGCGGCCCGGGCCGGCGAGCACGGCAAGGGCTTTGCCGTCGTCGCTGATGAGGTCCGCAAGCTGGCTGAACGGGCTTCCCAGGCCACCAAAGAGATCCGGGATATGATCCGGGCCGTCCAGAGCGGGGCCGAGCAGGCCGTGGCGGCCATGAGCCAGGCCAGCAGCGATGTCCGCCAGAGTGTCAGCCGCACCCAGGCCGCCGGCAGCGCCTTCGAGGCCATCGCCGGGGGCATCGGCCAGGTGGCCGGCCAGGTCGACCAGACCCTGCAAGCGGTTAGCGCCATCGCGCAAGCTGCCCAGCAGCTCCGCCAGGCCATCGACACGGTCAACAGTGTGACCGAGCGCAACCAGGCGATGACCGGTGAGATGGCGCGGACAGCCGACCAGGTCACCGCTTCGCTGGAGCAGGTCGGGGCGGTGGTCGAGGAGAACACCGCTTCAACCGAGCAGATGGCGGCCAATGCCGTGGAAGTCAACGAAGCCATCGACCACATTGCCAGCGTCAGCGAAGAGAACAGCGCCGCCGTGGAGGAAGTCAGCGCCTCGACCGAAGAGATGAGCGCCCAGGTCCAAGAAGTGACCGCTTCGGCCCAAGCCCTGCAAGAGATGGCTCAAGCCTTGCAGCAGGTGGTCAGCCAATTCAGACTCTCGGCCGCGCCTCACACCGGCGCTTCACCGGCCAGCCCTGACCGCTTCCAGTCCACTCACCCGGCTGACTCGTTCGGGTCATTCGCCCAGCCTCTGTCCCAGACCGTCCGTCAGCCGGCCGAGCCGGTCTTGGTCAACGGCAACGGTTACCACCGGGTTAACGGCAACGGTTATCACCGCCATTAAATTCGTTACCAGCAGATCGATTTAGGGTGAAACAGGGTCCTGTTTCACCCCTCAGCCAAGCAAACACCCAAGCGCCCGAGTCACTGTGAGACTCGGGCGCTTTGGCTTGTTAGGATTTAGATAGAATTTCTATTCTCCCATTCTGTCAATTCTGCTCTCAGGTAGTCGCCCCTTCAAATCCCGTTGAGCCTATATCTCAGCAGGCAAGGTAACCGGTCCTAAACTGGGCCAAAAATGGCTTTATTCCGATCGGCCTAAGAATTCCGCCAGGAAAAATCGAACGGGCTGGGATATGGGTAACTCAAGGCAGAAAATCAAGTTTTGTAAAACTTTTGCCGGAATCTTGGCCATATTTTAGCCAGTCAGGTCTTATGCCTGGGGTCAAAGTTAACTTTTTTTCACTTTCTTTACCCAACCTTTATGGAGACCGCTCCGCAACCATCCGAGAATATTGATGAACACTTTTATAAAAATTCAACTGACCTCGGCTCAAATTTGGTCCCAAATTGGCTCCAACTTGGGTCAGTCGTAAGCCTGAAAAAGTAGTACAGTAAGCAGTAGTTAAAGGTTTACTTAGTCTTTATGGTGATATTCTTCGGTCGATTCGATACATTAAAACAAACACTTTAGGTCCGAGGCCTGAAGTGTTTCTTCAAGGGTTGCCCCTAACTCGATTGGCGCCTGGCCATAAACCAGCTCCTCTCCATGAGAGACTTGAAATGAGAGACTTGAAAACAACGGAGGTGAACAATGAAGCTAAAAAATATCAAACTCCAAACCAAACTGACTTTATTCGGGACCGGCAGCGTGCTGCTGACGGTCCTGGTCCTAATCGGAGTGGCTATTTGGCAGAGCGAGGTCTTCAGCAGCCAAGTCCACGACGAGGTCCAGGTTATTATTGATGATGACCTCGACCACATCACGCACGGCATGTACAGTTTAATCGCCACCCGCGACCAGAACATGAAAGATCAGATGGAGCATAATCTCAATGTGGCCGATTATGTCCTGGATGGGCACGGCCCGGTCACGTTGGCCGAGCAGACCCTGCCATGGACAGCGGTCAACCAGTTCACGCAGGCCAAAACTACCGTCGAGCTGCCCCAACTGCGGGTCGGCCAGACGATCCTCGAGCCGAACGCGACCATAGAGGTCGAGACCCCGGTGGTTGATCAGATCGCTCAGTTGACCGGCGGCATGGTCAGCATCTTTCAACGCATAAACGAGGCGGGGGATATGCTGCGGGTGGCGACCAATGTTCAAAAGGACGGCAGCCGAGCTATCGGCGTCTATGTCCCGGCCGTCAATTCGGACGGCGGGCCTAACCCGGTCGTGGCGGCCATGCTTCAGGGCGAAACCTACGGCGGCATGGCCTATGTGGTCGATGCCTGGTATCTGACGGCCTACGAGCCACTCCGAGACAGTCAGGGGACGCTGGTCGGCATGCTGGGCGTAGGCCTGAAACAGGAAAGCGACAACACCCTGCGCCAGGCGATTATGGACATCCAGGTCGGCGAGACCGGCTACGTTTATGTCCTGCGCGGCTCGGGCGAAAACAAGGGCGAGTACATCATCTCCAAAGACGGGGCTCGCGACGGCGAAAACATCTATGAAAGCCAGGACGCCAGCGGCAACTATATGATTAAGTCGATCGTTGAGAAGGCCCTGGCCTTGCAACCGGGCGAATTTGCCACGGAGCGCTACCTGTGGCAAAACCCCGGCGACCCGGCCCCACGCTGGAAGGTGGCCCGCATCGCCTATTATGAGCCCTGGGACTGGGTTGTGGCGGCGGGTACTTATGAAGATGAGTTTGAGCATTTCGAGGCCCGACTGGATGAAGGGCGGAACCGAATGTTCACCATCTTTGGCCTGGCCGGGTTGGTTATCGCCGGGCTGGGCGGCGGGCTGGCCTGGCGCTTTGCCGCCGGCGTGGCCGGGCCGCTGCAAGCGATGGCTCAGGCGGCCACCCGGTTGGCCAAAGGGGAAACCGAGCAAGACATCGCGTATGAGAGCCGGGATGAAGTCGGCGTCCTGGCCGACGCTTTCCGGCGGATGATCGATTACCAGCGGCAGATGGCCGCCGGCGCGGAAAAGTTGGCTCAGGGTGACCTGCGGGTCAATATTACGCCTCAATCGGACCAGGACATCTTGGGCCAGGCCTTCAGCCGGATGATCGCCAACCTGCGCAGCCTGGTCGGGCAAGTGGCCCGCAGCGCCGGCAGCGTCAATACCGCCTCCGACCAACTGGCTGCCGCCGCTGGCCAGGCCGGGCAGGCCACCAACCAGATTGCGACTACTATCCAGCAGGTCACGCACGGTGTCCAGCAACAAACCGAGGAGATCGGCCAGACTGCCACCGCCATTCACCAAGTCTCCCAGGCCATCGAAGGGGTGGCCAAGGGCGCTCAAGAGCAAGCTCAGGCCATCAGCCAAACCAGCCACGGGATGGCTGGCCTGGTTCAATCGGTCCAGGCCATCGCCGGTGGGGCCGGCGAGCAAGCTCAGGCCGTCTCCGGCGCCCAAACGGCCAACAGCCACCTGGGCCAGGCCGTCAGCCAAATCGTCCAGCGAACCCAGGCCGTTTCCAACTTCATCCAGGCTAACCTCAAGACCGCCCGGGAGGGCCAGCAAACCGTCCGGGAAGCGATGAGCGGCATGGACCAACTCGGTCTGACCACCGACCAACTGGCCCGCACCATTCAGGCCTTGGGCCAGCGCTCCAGCCAAATTGGAGCCATCGTCGAAACCATCGACGACATTGCCAGCCAAACCAACCTGCTGGCCCTCAACGCCGCCATCGAGGCGGCTCGGGCCGGCGAGCAGGGCAAGGGTTTTGCCGTCGTGGCCGATGAAGTGCGCAAGCTGGCCGAAAAGTCGGCCACCGCCACCCAAGAAATCACCGCCATTATCCGGGCGGTCCAAGACGAGGCCAACCAGGCCGTGGCGGCCATGACCCAGGCCGGCAGTGATGTCCGGCACGGCGTTGACCGGACCCAGAAAGCCGGGGTCGCTTTTGAAGCCATCGCCGCCGGCACCTCTGACCTGGCCGGCCAGGTGGAGGGCAGCCTGGTGGCGGTCGGCGCCATCGAGCAGGCCGCCCGCCAGTTGCAGCAGGCCATCGACACGGTCAACGACGTGACCAGCCGCAACCAGGCTATGACGGGCCAGATGGAGGCGGACGCCCAGCAGGTGCTGCAGTCGGTTGAACTGGTTAGCGCCGTGGTGGAAGAAAACACCGCCTCCACCGAAGAGATGGCCGTCAGCGCGGGCGAAGTCAGCGAAACGATCGCCAGCATCGCCCAGGTGAGCCTGAAGAACAGTGACTCATTGGAAGAGCTGAGCGCTGCCACCGAAGAGGTCAGCGCTCAGACCCAAGAGTTGAACGCCTCGGCTGAAGCGCTCAAGGAGATGGCCCATCATTTAGAAAAGTTAGTGGCTCAGTTTAAGCTCGATGAAGAAGAACCACGGTATTCTAGCGGGCCGGTAAATTTAGGTCTCGCCCTTGCTCCTCAAGAATGCGAATTTGTTGACCAATGCGGCTTCTTAAAAAATTACCGGGCCAATTCGGAAGTAATCAAGAGTGGGTGGACCCAGTTATTTTGCGAAAATGCAACGAACTCGGCTAAGTGCGCTCGCAAAGCGTTCCGCCAGCGAACCGGCCAGGTCCCGCCTGATCAGATGACGCCCTCCGGAAAGATGCTGACGGGCGAAGAGGATCGGATATTGCCGGTTCGGGTCAACGGCAACGGTTACCACCGCTAACTAAACCGAACCAGGCTATTTCAAAAAATGGAGTGCGGCATGAATACCGCACTCCATTTTTTTTTGGCCACTGGGGATGCGCCAGGGCCGAGACGGGTGATCTATACTGAGATTAGTTGGAAAACAGCCCTTTTTTGAGTGGCAGACGTGTTGGCTTCGACAAGCTCAGCCAACGTCTGCCGTCGCCTGAGCTTGTCGAAGGCGACCGAAAAAAGGATCGTTCTCATTCTGTTTTTAGTATAAACACCTATTTGTCGCATTGGTCGCAATCTCACCAAAATTTACGCTCCATTTATGGTGAACAATCCCGGACTTCCCGAATAAGTGAGTAGATAAACTGACCGCAGTTCCCCACGGAGGTTAAGGACAGCCTGGGTGACTCTCGACGATTTGTCCGACCAAGGATCGATATTATTCAAATGAAGGAGTTATGATGAATATCAACAATAAGATCCTGCTCCCTGTCCTGTTGAGTCTGTTGGTGACGGCCGGGTTAATCACCGGCCAAAGTTTGATGGCGCAAAATCAGTTGTTGGCCCATGAAGAGAAGCAGCAGCTAGAGTCGCTGTATTACAGCTTTCAGAACCGCATCGATGATCTGGGCCAACGGGCCATGGTTCTGGCCGCAGCTTATGCTGGTCTACCCGAGGTGCAGCAAGCCCTGGCCGAAAACGATCGCGAGCGTCTGATCGAATTAACTTACCCTGCCTACCTGGCTCTGGATCAACAGTTTGTTATCCCCCAGGCTCAGTTCCATACGCCGCCGGCTACCTCCTTTCTACGACTGCATAGCTTGGAAAAATTTGGGGACGATCTGTCCTCGTTTCGAAAAACTGTAGTGGTAGTTAACCAAGAGCACCGGCCCGTTAGCGGTTTGGAGAAGGGCAAAGGCGGTTACGGCATTCGGGGGGTGGTCCCGATGGTTTATCAAGATCAACCAATTGGCTCCTTTGAGATAGGGCTTGATTTTGACCAAAACTTCCTGGAGGAGTTCAAAAAGACCTACCAAGTTGACCTTAGCGTTTACATTGATGAAGATAGCAGCAAGGTTAACACTTTTGAGCAAGACCAGCAAACCGCCCTCAAAACTGACTTTAGCCTGTTCGCTGCAACCATGACCGAGGCGATCCCCCTAACCGAAGCCGAGCGCCGCCAGGTTTTTGAGAGCGGGCAGCCAATTGTCAAGAATATCGAGATCCAGGCGCATCCCTATGCCATGATCAGCGGACCGATCCGTGATTATGCCGGCGATGTCGTTGGCCTGGTTGAAATCATAATCCATCGAGAAGCGACCTTAGCCCAAATTGCGACCAGCCGGAATGTCTCCCTGGCCATTGCTTTGACCGTAACCTTGGGCTTGGCCTTCGTTCTGGCCCTTATCCTGCGCCGGCTGGTGATCCAGCCGGTCCAGCACCTGACCGCCGTAGCCGAAAGTATTGCTCTAGGCAATATCCGCTTCAACCTTGAGTGCGCAAAACGAACCGATGAAATAGGCAGACTGGCTGTGTCCTTCCAGAATATGCGAGAGTACTTTAGCCAGGCGGTCACGGTGGCTAACCGGCTGGCGGAGGGAGATCTTTCGGTGCAGGTCAAACGCCATTCAGAAAAAGATGAGTGGGGGCGGGCCATGGCGCAGATGGTGGCCAATTGGCAGGCCATGGTCGGGCAGGTGGCGGCCAATGTCAAAACAGTTGAAAGTTCTTCCATCCAACTGACTAGCGTGGCCTACCAGGCCAGTCAAATCACCACCATCATTACCGAGGCCCTCCAGCAGATTACGGTTGAAGCTCAGGAGCGCAACCAATCGGTTGATCTAACAGCCACGGCGATTGAGCAGGTCACCCGGGCCATCGATGGCGTGGCCAAAGGGGCTCAGGAGCAGGCCGGCGCGGTCAATGAAACCAGCCAGGCGATGCAGTATCTGGCCGACTCAACCCGAACCATCAGGAGTGGCACTGACCAGCAGGCCAAAGTCATTCTGGATGCCAAAAATGCCAGTAGCGTCCTCGATGCGGCCGTGGCCGAAATTGACCACATGGCCGACCAGCTCGCCGGGTACATCCAACAAAATTTAACCACGGCTCGAGACGGCCAGCACACGTCCCAAAGAGCTGTCTCCGGCATCGACCAGTTGGGCCAAACCACGGCCCAGTTGGCTAAGCGCATTGAAGAACTGGGGCAGCGCTCCGCCCAGATCGGAGCTATTGTCGAAACCATCGACAATATTGCCGCTCAGACCAATCTCTTAGCTCTCAACGCGGCCATCGAAGCCGCCCGGGCCGGCGAGCATGGCAAAGGCTTTGCCGTGGTGGCCGATGAAGTGCGCAAGCTGGCCGAGCGCTCCTCGCAAGCCACTCAAGAAATCCGGACCATGATCCTGGCCGTCCAGCAAGGGGCCGAGCAAGCTGTCGGCGCGATGAACCAGGCCGGCGCCGAGGTGGAAGCCGGGATTAAACTAACCCGCGAAGCCGGCGCGGCCTTTGAAGCCATTTCCGGCGGCACGACCGGCTCGGCCGAGCAGATTCAGGCTACTCTCCAGGCGGTTCAAGTGATCCAAGCCGCCGCCGGACAGATTCAGCAGGCGATTCGGGCCGTGACCGGCGTAAACGAGCGTAATCAAGAGGTGGTAATTCAGATGGATAGTGCTCTCGACACGGTGCTTAACTCCATTGGTCAGGTTTCGGCCGTAATTGAAGAAAACACCGCCTCCACCGAAGAGATCGCAGCCAATGCGGCCGAGGTCAACGAAGCGCTCGAGAATATTACCAGCGCCAGTATAGAGAACGCCGCCGCGATCGAAGAGGTGAGCAGCGCCACCGAAGATATGAATCTCCAGGTGACTGAAATCTCCACCTCCGCGGCCCAACTGCAAGATCTGACCCAGACTCTGCAAGAAATGGTCCGGATGTTCAAGCTGACCGCCGAGGCGGATCCGAACGAGGCCCTGGCTTCGATCCGGACCTTTGAGCGTGCGCATTTGGCCTGGCTGGATCGAGCTAAGGACGCGCTGGCCAGCGGCACGGTCATCCAGCCCGTTAGCCACACCGAGTGCGCCTTGGGCCGCTGGTATCACGGTCGGGGCCGGGTTGACTGGGGTCATCTGCCGGAGTTTGAGGCTATTCAGGCTCCCCACCAGCAGTTTCATGAGGCCCTACTCGCCATCCAGGCCGCCCAACAGCGGGGCAGCGGAGCCACGGTGACGCAGCGGCTGCTGGCCGAGTTGGAACAGAGATCGCAGCAGGTGGTCCGGACTCTGGAGGCGCTGGCGGAGGTTCTCGCCGAGACTGAAACCGGCCAGGCACCGGCCCCTCACTTCGGCGTGGCCTCGAACGGATATCACCAGACCGCAGTGCCGCTCACCGTGACTAATGGCTACCACTAAGCAGGGCTAAAGAAGCTCAACTTTTGATCGTCAGGTCAGAATTTATCGAATTCAGCCCAAAACAAGACATTTCTGGTCGCCTCAAATTGAAGAAATAGTTGAGCTTCTAAATCAACCACGGTTTAGTACAGAGCTACCCTAGGCAAAATAATCATGAAATTCAACAACTTAAGAATCAGCTCCAAGATTATGACCGGCTATATCGTCGCTTTGATCCTGATGGTCGGGGTCAGCGGCCTGGCCGTGGTCCGCCTGAACCAACTCAGCGCCAGCATCTCGAACCTGACCGATAACCTGGCCGAGGAGCAACATCTGGCCGACCAGATTGCCACAGCCATTAGCACTGCTCGCTTGTACACGGTCCGCTACATTCGCGACCCCAAGCCGGCTGACTTGGACCACTTTAACCAGACGTTCGACCGCCTCGAGACGCTGCTGGCTACCGCCGAGCGCGACATTACCGAGCCCGACCGGGTGGAGATGCGGCAAAGCATCGCTCGCCAGGTTACGGCTTACCACACCGCCTTCACCGAAATTGCCGACCTGATCCAGAAGCGACAAAAGGTCTTGATCGAAGGGCTTAATACGCAGGCCTTGACCGCTCAAGAGATGCTGGCCCAGATGCAGGAAAACGCGGTCGCCGCCGATAACGTGGCCCGCACCCATTCGGCCGGGCTGACCAACAGAGCTTTTTACCAAATGCAGCTTGAAGTCTTTAAATATCTCCAAACCGGCGATCCTCGCTGGGCCGAAAGCTTTGAGAATCATCACGCCTCGATTTTTACTCTCCTACGCGACTTACGAACCCCGGATGAGGAACCCGCGGAGAAATGGCACCGCCAGAAAACCCAGGTAGTTATTCAGGATTACTATCAGAACTTTGAAAGTCTAAGGACCGACTTCGACCGCCAAAACGAACTCTTTTCCACCCAGCTCAACGTCCTCGGGCCGGAGATCCTGCAAACGGCCCAGGCAATGTCCGAGAGCGTCAGCA
>CALMIS010000378.1 GCA_937864185.1 uncultured Chloroflexota bacterium | reverse complement strand
GCCGCAAGAAGCTGTACATCATGTTATCCATCCCGTTGATACCGTTTTGCCGCCACAGCCGGTTGTGTCAGAACTACCGACAGTCCTGGTGGTCTTTCCCTTTTTGGCTGTAGGCGGCGCTGAACGGGTGGCGCTGGATATGATGCGTTACTTAAAAGAGAGAATTCGCTTTGTGGTAGCGACGGTTGAACCCCATGACCCTAACTTGGGAACAACTGTAGACGCCTTCCGCGAGATCACGCCCTATGTCTACACTGGGCCTGATTACTTGAGTCCGCACTTGAATTTTTCGTTCATCATTTATCTAATTGAACGTTTCCAGCCGCGAACGTTGTATATTGCAAATGGCGCGACCTGGATTTATGATGCCCTCTGGTCGATTAAGACTCGCTACCCCAATCTGCGCCTCGCTAACCAGGTATATGATTATAACGTAGGCTGGATTGAACGTTATGATCAAGCCCTGGCGGCCATTATTGACGCCAACATTGGCTGCAATAGTAAAATCTGCGAAACCTATGTGGCCAAAGGCGTTGCTCCAGGGCGATCCTATGTCATTTTTAACGGGGTAGATGTAACAGAATTTGACCCGCAGCGCTATGGTTTGGAGCAGATCAGGCAACTAAAAGCACATTTTCAACTGCCTATGGACCGGCAGATCATCGCTTTTTTGTCCCGGCTTCACCCCCAGAAACGACCTATGGATTTTGTTGAACTGGCCCGGCAGCTGTCAACTAACGATAACTTACATTTCTTGATGGTCGGCGACGGCCCTTTGCGACAGCAGGTTGAGAGTACGGTTCAGCAGGTAAGATTAACCAACTTTACCCGCCTGTCTTTTTACCAACCCAGCAGTGATTTATTTGCGGTGGCCGATATGGTGGTGCTGCCGTCAGCGTACGAAGGCATGCCTTTAGTGATATTGGAGGCTCAAGCTATGGGACGGCCCGTTGTCGTCACCGATGTCGGCAACACCCGAGAAATTATCAATACCACGGGCGGCGGCGTTGTCGTATCAGACATTGGGACTGTGCCGGCCTTGCGTCAGGCGGTCATACAATTACTAGACTCAACCTTTGATAGAATAGCAATGCGGCAAGCCGTCATTGATAATTATGGCCTGGAGAAAGTCGCCGGACAATATTATCAGGCCTTATTGGGTGTAGCCTAAGATGATGCCTGAAATATCGGTGGTTATCCCATCCTACAATCATGCGGCTTATCTTGAAGAGGCTGTGCAAAGCGTATTGAACCAGACCGTCAGTAACCTGGAACTGATTGTGGTGGATGATGGTTCGACTGACAACAGCTTGAAAATATTGCGAACCATAGCCGACTCCCGTCTGAAAATCATCAGTCAAACTAACCAGGGCGCCCATGCTGCAATTAATCGGGGTTTGGCTGAAGCTGCCGGAGAGTATCTCGCCATTCTCAATTCAGATGATGCCTACTATTCGCGACGCTTGGAAATACTGGTCACTCGACTAAAAGAAGATCCAGAGATTGGCTTGATTGGTTCCCATATAGAGGTTGTAGATAACCAGGGAAACCATCTTGGTATTAAACAGGGATATCGTAGTTTGGAACCCTGGCATTTGGATCATCCTGAGCGCAGCTTCAGGGCAGGTAACTGTTTACAAGAGGCTTTATTAACAGAGAATTACTATGCTACGACCTCAAATTTTGTCTTTAGACGCCGCTGGTATGAGCAGGTGGGGCCATTTTTGCCATTACGCTATACCCACGATTGGGATTTTGCGTTGCGGATAGCTCGTGACGCAAAATTGACCCTCGTACCCGAACCGCTGCTCCGATATCGGGTCCACGGGAGTAATACCATCCGAGAAAATCAGGCCGCAATGATCTTTGAAATTTGTTGGATTTTGGCGATGCACTTGCCTTTATCCACAACAAAACATATGGGCAATACGTCTCCTCAATTAACCTCTGAGTTACTAGAGCGGTTGCTACATTCAATCTATACTTATGATTTTGACCGGGTTTTGACCTTACTATTTCTACAAGATATATCAAAAGATCTTGAGCGAGCTACTGCATTGCTTAATTTAGATAACCCACACCGCGTCCAGTACATAGGTTTTATTCACGAACAGCTGGATTGCCGTAACAAAATGTCGATTGTACCCGCGTCAAAAAAAAACAAAACCAAATATGAAAGAGATGAGCAAATGTCTATAAATAATGATGTTGAGTATGTGAGGGCTATCCAGCACAGGCTTCGTATCACACCTGTGCTTGGTAATCTCGTCGCAATAAAAAAGATTGTTTATCGATTAAATCATTCAACATTTGCCCAACAATTAGATTTAAACGATCGTTTTGTTGAATTATTTTCCAAACTAGTAATGAACTACGATCAACAAGAAGCTCGATTAACTCAAATAGAGCAAGAATTTGCTGCACTAAAAAGACAAAACAGTATAGAGCCCATTTCTTCCAACCCCACAAGTTTTGAAAGCGAAACAGAGTCCGGACAAAAGAAATACACACTGAATTCTCTTGCAAAACTCTCAGGTGATCCATTTCGTGTCTCGACGTACTTTGACCAGGCTGAACCCGATATAGATGCACAATGGAAAAATCTTATATGGCCTATGATCAAAGATTTAGATTTCAGCAGTGTAGTTGACTTGGCTGCTGGGCATGGTCGAAACAGTGAAAAGCTCAAAGAAGTTGCTGAGAAAATTTTTATAGTTGATATCAACCAAGAAAATATAGATTATTGCCAGAAGCGATTTCTAGGTGCCAATAAATTTGAATTTATTAAGAGCGATGGTTTTTCTCTAAGGCCAATTTCTAACAATTCGATTTCATTGATTTATTGTTTTGATGCGATGGTGCATTTTGATAGTGACATCGTTAAAGCATATTTGATGGAGTTTTTCAGAGTTTTGCAGCCCGGGGGATACGGTTTTTGTCATCATTCTAATTATACTGAGAATCCCGTAGGAGACTTTAAAGAGTCCCCTCATTGGCGCAATTTTATGTCAAAACAATTGTTTGCTCATTATTGTGCTAAGGCTAACCTACAAGTTATCAGTACAAAAGTCATCAATTGGGGAGCAGGCAGCGATTTTTATCCAGAATTAGATTGTTTAACCTTATTTCGGAAGTCCGAATAAGAATTTGGTGTTATCGTAATTTTGCGGAAGATCGAAAATGTAATGTGACATGGAGGAGCAATGCACAACGTAGTCAACGAGTCTGGTCTCACAGGGTCTGAGGCAGCAGTTGTCGTTGTCCATGAACGGGAAATTGAGTTCCATAACTTGTGGGCTAGCAGTACCCCTATTGAAGAAGTACTGGTTACTGAGAGTTTCGAAAGTCCTTTGGCTCCTGAGAATCGCCATGCGCTGGATTTGATGGGCAATTTAAAGGACAAGAAAGTCTTGGATGTGGCTACCGGTCTCGGGGAAGCGGCTGTTTATTTTGCTTTGCAAGGAGCTGACGTAACAGCTACTGACCTCTCACCGGAAATGGTCAACCATGCCACTCAGCTGGCCCTTCATCATCAAACTAACATTACTCCGCTGGTTTGTCCAGCTGAGAAATTAGATTTACCGGATAACGAGTTTGATGTATGCTATGCAGCCAATTTGCTCCATCATGTCACTAACCGGCGCCAGACGCTATTTGAGATGCGTCGCGTCCTTAAACCCGATGGATTACTAGTTACGTGGGATCCTTTGGCTTATAACCCGATTATTAATATCTATCGCCAGATGGCTAATAAAGTACGCACTGAGGATGAACAACCTCTGACTTTTAAGGTGATTCAGGAATTTGAGGAGTTATTTATTGAGGTGGGGCACCGTGAGTTTTGGTTAAGTGCTTTGTCAATCTTTCTAAAATATTATTTGGTTGACGGTGTCCATCCCAACGAAGATCGATACTGGAAACGTATTTTGAAAGAGGGGCCCTCTACCATGAAATGGCTTGGACCCTTGATAGCTTTGGATCAACGTCTATTTCGTCTCAGACCTTTCAATTATTTGGCCTGGACCATCCTAATGCATGGTCGAAAGCCATCTTGAGGTTATACAAAATGACCGTTTCTTACCCTACAAGTGTCTCGCTTTTTGCCAATACCTTTCATCCACTCCGCTCCCGCGTCCTTAAACGATACGAAATACAGCCGGCCGTTATCCGCTTTTATACCTGGTATCGTTGGTGCGTTAGCCCTTATGGAGAAGTGGTAGAGAATATTCCCTCTGACGGGTTGATTGTAGATATGGGCTGTGGCTTCGGTCTTCTGGCTAATTCTATCCGCGAACGACATCCAAAAAGTCGGGTAATTGGAGTGGATATCGATGAACGGCGAATTAGCCATGCCCGATCGTCGGCTCAAGCAGACTCGCAGTTACAGTTTCTAGTTTGTGATTGGTTTTCACTAAACCTTCACGCTGTAAAGGCGTTTGTTTTTATGGATGTACTACATCATCTTTCACTACAGATGCAGCAAGACGTACTACAGTTTTGTGTTCGTTGTCTGGCAACAGGAGGTTCGATTATTATTAAAGATGTCGATGTTTCCCCTCGTTGGAAATATGCCTGCAACTGGATATTTGATCATGCTACTTCTGTGTCAGGCGTTACCCGGGGTGCAGAGCTAAATTATCATTCATCAAAACAATGGGCCGAATTTGGAAAGAAATTAAATTTACGACCGCAACATTTACCTCTTTTTCATCAGGATTACGCTCCCCATTTTTTGCTTCGATTGACTAAGTAGTCGTTTAGTCCTATGAACCACTTATCAGTTACCCCAGCCCCTAAATTTTACTACAAACGAGTTGTTGATGGTGTGTTTCTTTTAGGGATAGTACTTGCCATCCTTGGCCTTACTTATTTCTATATGTCTAGCGAACGTTTTTTCTACTACTGGGATTATGGTGGATATTACGGAGTAACAGTCAACCAGGCACTTGATTTCCGTGAGTCCCCCCTTTCTGCATTAGTCCAACTTTGGTACTCCCTAAATTTAGATTATAACTATGTTTTTACGGTTCTACTGGCCCCGTTTATCTGGATGTGGGGCGAGTCTCGTTTGGTTTATGTTTTTGGGGTAGCGTTGGTATATCAGTTACCCCTGATGTTACTCGTTAGCGCCCTGGCTACGAAACTCATTCCATGTTGTTCACGAGTGGTATTCTGGTCTACGGCATTACTTGGTTTTTTTATACCGGTTTTTTGGGCCCCTACTTTATACGGCTATCCCGACGCCGGGGCTGCTGCTTTAATAACTTTAGCCGTGTGGATTTATTGGCGCGATATGGATCTCAAAGCTTGGTGGCAAATTGGTTTAATTGGGTTTTGCCTTGCCGTGGCGATGATCTTTCGTCGCCATTTTGCTTATGGTGGCACGGCTTTTTTGGTGGCAGTTACTTTGCAAGCAGGTTTTCGTTTTCTGGCCCGGGTGTGGCAGCAGCCACGACAGGCCTGGTTAGATTTATTCACCAGCGGCCTACGAATTGGACTAATTGGTATAACTGTCTTGAGTACACTGGCTATATTAGCCTGGCCCTTTTTTATAAATGCTTTAACCCAAGATTACAGCATTCTTTACAGCTCTTACGCGCAATCACCCGGTGAACTATTTTGGTACTATTTGAATATATATAGTTGGCCTGTTTGGAGTTTGGCTTTGCTTGGTTTATTCATGGGGTTATTTACCCGTACTTTAAGCCCTGTTCACGCTGGTTTTGTTATTCTGTATGGCACTATTGCTCTAACCCAGTGGATATTTATGGTGCATTATATTAGTCCAAATTACACCCTTCATTTTACTCCTTTTATTGTGCTGGGATTAACAGCGTTGGGATGGACCATCTGGCTGAACCACAAGAAAAGAGTGCACATTGCTGTCTTGGGTCTCATCATTGTTTACTTAATATTGAATACAGTTAACAGTTTGAGTGCGTGGCAATTATTTGATAACGTCCATAGCTTTTTTTCAAGCCGGTTTCCCCCCCGAGTACGGAATGATTATAGTGAAGTTGTTCGCCTCGTTGATTATTTGCGAGCCACTACTTCACCGCGGACACCTATTTTTGTGGCCAGTTCTTCTGGTTGGTTGAATGATGACCTTCTTTTTAAAGCTGAACAGGCGCTGTACGGACCGGAACACAGCACCTTAAACATTCTCTTTTCACCCCATATCGACTCGCGTGATTATTACCCTCTGGAAGGATTATTGCGATCTGATTATGTAGCCATAGCTGAACCATTTCAGTACCACCAATCAGTCGAAGAACAGGATGTGGTCAAAGTTGTGGTTGACGCCTTTGCCGAAAATTGGGAAATTGCTCGAGATTTTACCCGTCTACCGCCCCAGTTTTCCCTAGGCAATGGGGTTACGGTAAACATATATCAACGTATTCATCCTACCACTTTAGCCACAGCCCTCCGCACTTATGCCGCTATGCAAGATTATGTTGGCGCTCGACCCGGTAATCAACCTGACTGGATCATTTTCAGCGAGTTTGTTCCATCTTCTATAACTAAGAGTCAAGATAGTACCTATCGAATCTGGACGCACGCCAGCAATAAAGCAGAAGGGCCTCAATCCATGTTCTTATACATGGGCGAATTACCGGCTCAAGGTGAAGTAACCGGAACACTAATCTTTCAAGATGACAAATGTGTCGGGGTTTCGGTGGGAATAGGCTTGCTTGATGCGCAGAGTAAAATTATCGAATTGGTGGAACAATCAATCCGTCCTGATGCTAACTCCATTAATTTCACTTTGCCTTTTCATAATTCTCAAGCCAGTTCCCTCTATCTTTATGTTTCTAATGTAGGCGATGAACCTATCTATAATTGTACTGTAGCCATTGAGCAACTGAGCCCGAAAGAGACAGTTGCTAAAGAACTCTCTCTGGCATTATCAGAGTGGCAATATAGTGGACTTGAACTAGTAAATACCGATCCATCACAGTATGAACTCCGCGTTACTGGTGAGGATCCTATATCGCGAAGTCCCGTTCTTAACCTACCAGCTGAGGACTACAACTATCTCATTGTGAAAGTTATTTTGTCACCTCCCATTGAGTGCAAAATTCTGACATTTTATTTCACCACAAATGGTGCCCCCACCGAATCTGAGTTGCGTTCTATATATATCCCCTACAACCCTAGTCCGATAAGCCAGAACTATGTTTTCCCTGTCTATTTACACCCTGAGTGGCGGGGCCTTATTTCTACTATCCGTTTGGATCCTGTCTGTGGACTCAACTCCGATGGTTCGGAAGTTAAGTTCCAAATTGAAAGCGTAACCTTACACTAATACCAATGACAAGTCTTATTAGTATCATAATGCCATGTTATAACCGCGCTCACGACCTGAGACATACTTTACACGCCTATGATACACAGACCTATAGTGATCCCTTTGAAGTTATTGCCATTGACGATGCTTCCACAGATGGCACTTACGATATTTTGGTTCAACACCAGCCAAAACGTTACTCTCTGCAGGTTGTTCGACAAGACTGTAATCAAGGACCGGCCTCAGCTCGTAATCGAGGAATTCAACTCGCTCAGGCACCGCTGATCGCCTTTGTGGGCGATGATATTATGCCCACATCTAATTTTGTAAACAGCCACTTAGCGGCTCATAAACAATATCCACAATTGGAAGTAGCCATTTTGGGAAAAGTTGCTTGGCCGCAAGATATGCCAGTCAATATGTTGATGCGCCATATCGACGGGGTAGGGGCCCAACAGTTTAGCTACCATTTTTTTAAGAACCATGAAGAGTATGATTTTCGCCAATTTTATACGGCCAACATCTCTGTTAAAGCATCTTTTTTGCAGCGGGCTAATAGCCTGTTTGATACTAGTTTTCCTTATGCAGCGTTTGAAGATGCGGAATTTGCTTATCGGTTAGCCAACCATGGGCTGCGAATCATCTATGACGACAGACCGGTCGGTTACCATTATCATTACCATACTTTTTGGACATTTGCTAAGCGGCAGTATCGGGCCGGTCTGATGGCCTGTAGAGTAGTCGAGAAACATCCAGAGTTGGCGAGTCTCTTACGCGTAAAAAAAACACGCCACCTTTTTGTTTTAAGATTACTCCATCGCGTAAATGATAGTTCAGTAGAGGCTTTGTCTAAAACAGCCCATTGGCTTGAGCAGCAAGCACTCTATATGGGTAGTTCTTTTGAATGGCAGCCGCACGACCTTTTAGATGAGTTTTACCTCAGGGTGCTTGAATATCATTGGCGACAAGGATTGATAGCAGGAGTGTTTGGCGATACAACTTATGCTAAAGTAATCAGCTATGCCTACGCTGTTTACTATCTAGGGGACTTCTTTAGAGATTTCATTCCGCGCGCTCAGCAAGCCAATGTTCCGGTATCGATGGGGAGTATGGAAGAACTGAATGTTAAATTAGCCTTGGTTGAGTCAGGTATTGTAAAATACTTACGTAAATTTTGGCAGGCCTATGGATATCGATTGACTAAAGAGTGGTTATACACAGACCAAGTACCAACGTGATACGAGGGTGTCCCAGATGGATTCTTCTATTTTGATCGCATTGAACTTTCTGACAACTAGACGCCTTATTGTTGTTTTAACAGTTGCTATTATTCTTGTATTTATGCCTAATAATAGTTCCTTGGCATCTCCTTTGTTCCAGTCAGTGAGAACTAATGAATACCAAGTCAGCCATTCTGACGGTCAGCTGACGCCAAACGCATCAGCTTTTATCCGTGTGCCGCAGGATACGGCTAGTTTGCAGCAAGCAATTGCACAAGTGAGTAATGGTGGCATTATCGAACTGGCTAACGGCACCTACAGCGCCCCTGCCCCGGAAGGCTTTGAGCTAAAAAACATTGGCAAAAGCTTTACCATTCAGGCCGCAGCCGGAGCTACCGTTGTCTTAAGTGGCAACAATGCTAATCCGATTATTAGTTTCTTGAATACTGATATAAGTGCGGGTGGTTTGGTGACATTCAAAGGTTTAACCTTTGCCAACGGTCGCTATAATGCCGATGGACGCGCCGGTGGTATATCGATGTACAAAGCCCGGGCTCGCTTCATTGATTGTCGGTTTGAAAACAATCTCGGAAATCAACCATCAACGGGTGGAGGAGGGATATTAGTTGTTGATGGATCAACCGCCTCATTTTCTAACTGTGTTTGGGAGCGTAATTACGCTAAAAATGAGGGCGGAGGAATGGCCGTTAACTCTAACGCCACCGTAACTATCTATAATTCGCAGTTTGTAGGCAACCGGACCAATCTACCGGGGCACCGTCTTACATCTGGTGGCGGCGCTATCCACGTTGGCAACGCCAGTTTAACCGTATATGATACGATCTTCGAAGGTAACGAGGCTGGTTATGTAGGGGGCGCTGTTTTTGTTATTGGTAATTGGACTAACCCGGTTTCTACGCCACGCAGCCAGGTTAATATTGTCCGGAGCACTTTTCTAAATAACCAAGTTTTACCTGATCCGGCAGTTGTTTTGAATTTTCCTACCGAGGGTGGAGCTTTTCACGCTGAAGATCAGACTACTGCACAGATCATGGACTCTGTTTTTACGGGTAACAAAGCGAACACCGGCGGTGCAGTTAACCTGTATCGGGCAATTGTGTCAATCAATACCAGTGTGTTTAAAGAAAATAAAGCTACCGGGATTGGTGCAGCTAATGGTTTTGGCGCAGCGATTTCGGTCATTTCCAATGATGCAAACGACGCCACAACTGCTGGAGGAACAATCAATCGCCGCTCTGCCTCACTTTCTATAATCGATACCTTTATTCAAGGAATTGCTAACCAAACTGTAGGACAGGCGGGTGGCGGTCTCTATGTTACTGGCGATAGTAACAGGATGTATGGGCAAAACGGTGTACCCAAAATGGGCACGTTAGCCGACAATCGGGCCAGTATCACACTTGATCACGTTTTTTTTGATGGTCTAGATGTTCAGGAAACGGTTGGATCACCTGGAACGGGGGTGGGCGGCGCAGTTCTAGTTGATCTTGTTAATTTGAATATACAAAATACTTTGATCATAAGAAATGACGCTTATGGAACCACTATTGGTTCAGGTGGTGGGCTAGCCATTCTTAATCAGTCATTGGCAAATCTCAGCAATTTTGACGTTGCTCAAAACAGTGCTGCTAACTATGGTGCTGGAATTTTTGTTCAGGCTTCTACAATACAAGCCACCGATTGTAGACTATTTGAAAATATTCTTAGTCCGGGTGTTACGGAGGGTGTCACACAATCTTACGGGGCTGCAATTTTCTCCAGCCCGGATGCTGGTCGCAATCTACCAGTAATGGGATCTGTAAACAATTGCCTAGTTAGCAACAACATCGGCCTGCCAATATTTGACGATGATCGCACCAACGGTCCCATTAACGATGTACGATATAACAATAATCAAATCTATTCATCCACGTTTGCTGACACTATTTACACAAACAGCATTGGTGGGTTATGTTGCAAAAACGTTGCTGAACTCAACGGCTTAACCGTTACCCGCGCCAACGGCATCAGCACCGATAAATCCCAAACTGATAACA
>CALMIS010000377.1 GCA_937864185.1 uncultured Chloroflexota bacterium | reverse complement strand
TGCCAGCATGCCTCGATCCCACGCGGCATCGACCTGTTTTTGTGCCAGCATGCCTTGAGTCTCTTTTGCCTCGATGCCTTCGAACAGCAAGCTCGTTAATGGTGGTTCGCCAGCCTAGGGCAAACGTCATAGACGGCCGCTAGAACTTTTGAATAGGGCTAAGATTACCCGCCTAGCTAATAAACTTCACCCACATGGGGCTAGCCCTGGCCGAGGATTTGCCATAAACTGACAACGAGGGTGTGACCATGGATGCAAATATACTAATCTTAATCCCAGCTTACAATGAGGCCGCTCACCTTGGCCAAGTCGTTGAACAGGCCTTAAAGCAGCTACCGGTTTTGGTAGTGGATGACGGCTCCACTGACGAGACCGCCAGCCTGGCCGAGCAGGCCGGCGCTATTGTGTTGCGCCAGGCACAAAACCAGGGCAAAGGCGCTGCCTTGAGAATGGGCATGCGGTACGCGCTGGATAAGGGCTACAAAGCGGTGATTACGCTCGATGCGGACGGGCAGCATGATCCGGCTGAAGTAGAGAAGTTTGTGCACGCCTATTCGGTTTGCCGGGCCGATTTAATTGTGGGCATCCGCAACTTTTATGAAATCCCGCCTGTCCGGCGGGTGGCCAATTGGCTGGGGCGCTACGCGCTCTCCTGGGTACTTGGCCAACCGATTCCTGATAACCAGTCGGGTTATCGCCTCATTAGCCGGCGCTTAATCCAACGCCTGTTAAATAGTGAAGAGCCAGGCTTTGAATTCGAAGTCGAGATGATTGTGACCTGCTTTCAGCTTGGCTACCAACTGGCCGGCGTACCCATTCGTACTATTTATGACAACGAGCGGAGTCACATTCAGCCCCTCAGCCATGTCGTTAACTTTGGCCGCATGCTGTGGCAGACTTATCACCTAGTCCACCGGCCCAGTAGCAGCGAGGTTTCCCTTAGAGATTGGATCACTACCCGCATCAGTAACGCTGATGAAACAACTCTGTAGCCGAGAGATTTCTATCTGACTTTTTCTACTTCATCCACGTCTTCCCAAAACCCTTCCTCTTTGATGGCTTTGTAACCAAACGAGGCTGACCAGGTAATCATCAAGAACCCGGTTAAGGCTTCCAAAGCGGTCACAATTTTGATATTTCCGGTTGGCTGAAAACTACTGAGGCCTAGAGTCGTATAGCTGGCTGCTGAGAAGTAAAGATAATCTAACGCACTCTTCTCAAAAGGATCGGTGAAGCCGCCAAAACCGAAGCCCTGATCCAAGAAGAAGTAAGCAAAAGCAAAGACACAAATCTCGATAAAGTGCCCCACATAGACTCCTAAAATCACCACGATAATCCACAGCCGGTGCGGTAGATTAAGGCGGGGTAGATAACTGGAAATTATTTCCAGGGTTTGGTAGTGGATCAGAATGACAATCAGGGTTAGAAGAAGGCTTACCCCAAAGGCAATTAAAAGTAGCATGGACACTCCCCAAGGTAGTCGGCTAGTTTAAGAAAAGAAAAGCCGGATGGTATTGGTTAACGCTAAACCAACTGGCATCATATACGGTTAGCTTATCATCTCTACCACGCGCTAAACATATTCGTCCGGGCGATTCTTAGGCCTGAGTAGGGCTATTATCGTCTCATACTTTTGGTAGATCACTGCCGCCACCACTTGATTGTAAGTCCTTTCAGGAAAAATTAATGCAAGACTTCCTAAGCGATTTCCATCCCATCGTTCAAGCGCTCATAGGCGGTGGCTTTACCTGGGGCTTAACCGCTCTAGGGGCAGCTACCATCTTTCTGGCCCGCGAATTAAGCAAGCGGCTGCTCGACGCGATGCTGGGATTTGCCGCGGGCGTCATGATTGCCGCGAGTTACTGGTCCCTCTTGGCGCCGGCCATCGAAATGTCCGAAGGCCGCGCTTTACCGATTTGGTTTCCGGCCGTAGCCGGTTTCCTGTTAGGTGGTGTCTTTTTACGGGGCTTGGACTGGGTGCTGCCTCACCTTCATCTCAACGCTCCGCTGGAGGACGCGGAAGGGATGAAAACTACCTGGCAACGGACCACGCTCCTCATTTTGGCGATTACGCTTCACAACATTCCGGAAGGTTTGGCGGTAGGCGTCGCCTTTGGCGCAGCGGCGGCCAACCTACCATCGGCGACCCTGGCCGGCGCTGTCGCTTTAGCGGTAGGGATTGGGATTCAAAACTTCCCTGAAGCGATGGCGGTGGCTATGCCCCTCCGTCGAGCTGGTTTAAGCCAGTTAAAAAGTTTTTGGTATGGCCAGCTCTCGGGCCTAGTTGAGCCGGTGGCGGCGGTGGTCGGCGCGGCCACGGTCTTGGTGGCGCAAGTCATTTTGCCTTATGCCCTGGCTTTTGCCGCCGGGGCCATGATTTTTGTGGTGGTGGAGGACATTATTCCCGAGTCGCATCGAGAAGGCAACGTCGATCTGTCTACAACAGGAGTTATGGTTGGCTTTGTCTTGATGATGACCTTGGATGTAGCGTTTGGTTGACTTTTCGCCTCCACCGCGTCCGGTTATCTTTCAAAGATAACGCCCTGATCGTCGTCTCGCTGGTGAGAAGAAGGGGCCGCTTCTTCGCTTTGGTCCTCGGGCCAATCCAGGTTATCTCTTTTGATCAGCGCCGTTAACCGTTCGAAGATTGAGCGAGTATGGGTCAGCGAGTCGTTCAGATCGGTCAAAGCCGGTACGTTTTGGCCTGGTGACTGCTCTTGTTGCCAGGCTGCATACTTCCGTTCCAGCGTGGCCTGAGCGTTTTGCAACTCTTCAAACTCGGCGTGGTGCTTTCCGCGGGCTTCGTGGCTCAAATTACTTTTAAGCGCCTCAATATTTCTGATCAGTTGATGGTATTCGGCCTCGATGCGATCCATAAAAGAGTCACTCATCATTGGCATAATTTTCCTCCTTATCGTTTGATCTCCTTGATCTCGATCTGGCCCTGGCGAACGCGGGTCTCGTAAAGGGCTAAGGGGTAGGTCGATGGACCGTGGACCACGCCACCGTCCGCCAAATTAAAAACGCTATCATGCCAGGGGCAGCGAACGTGGTGGTGATTAAATTCGCCTTTCGCTAACGGCCCTTCGGCGTGGGGACAGGTTGCACTCACGGCAAAGATATCGCCGTTGTGCCGGTAGAGCAGCACCGGCTGCCCTTCCACGTCCACCTCCTTAGGCTCGTGTTCCGGCAGTTGGCCGTCCGCCAGCACGGCCGTCCAGCTTTGAGCCTTATCCGTATCGCTGAGGCGATTGACCCCCACCCGCTTGCCAAAGACCAGGTGAC
This sequence comes from uncultured Chloroflexota bacterium, assembly GCA_937864185.1. Classification (GTDB taxonomy): domain Bacteria; phylum Chloroflexota; class Anaerolineae; order 4572-78; family J111; genus JAGRBY01. Next base: position 33,526 of record CALMIS010000377.1, on the reverse strand, counting down.
CGCCCAAGTAGGCCCCCACCGTCATGACGCCCATGCCCAACGCCGACCAGGCCAGCCCTTGGCCTCGCTTACCTTTTGAGCGCGCTCGCAGCGATAAAAGATAGGCGCCCAGACAAATGTCCATGGCAATAGCATGGGCCAAGCCTGCGCTCGCCGCCGGTTTGGGAATGGTCGAAAAATCGGCCAAACCGGTGATGGACGTGGGCACGGCGGCAATGGTGCCGATGGTCAGCAGACTATCGGCCGCTTTGGCCGCCTCCGAGGAGCGCGTGAGCACCGAGATAACATCAAAGAGAGCCCCTATACTCCAGGCCCCCAGCACGATATCGGTCAGCAGCGGGTGCAACGGATGGCCCAACCAGGTACCGTGGAGTAGGTCGGCTACCTGGCGAGCCGGCTGGCCGCCTTTAAGGACCAATTCGTGGAGCACGGTCGCCAGTTGTTTGCCGCGTTCCTGTAACAGTTCTGAATTATCGATATAGTCTTCAATGGGTTTCGCCAGTCTAGTTTCTTCCATTTTTATGCTCTCTCCTAAGCAACATTGATGCGTCGATACTGGGATACGATAAACATCATATAAATACCGTGGGCCACGAGGCCGAGCGCCACCAAAGTCAGCAGCCAGGGGCCGTAGGGTTGGTCAGCCAGGCTTTGCAGGGCACCGCCCAAGCCCCGGGCTTCGCTGGGTTGGTACTGCCAAGCAGCCTGTACAAAAAAGCCGCCGATGATGGCAAAGACGATCCCTTGGGCCGCAATCCCGGCCCGCCCCAGGCGAATGGTCCACTCGCGCTCGGTCTGGCTCATTTGGCTGAGATTAAGCACTTCGGTGAACTCGGTGCTGTAGGCTTTGTACAGCTTATAGAGCCCCACGCCAATGCCGATCGCGCCGCCAAGGCCCACCAGCCAGCGACCAAAAGGTTGGGCCATCAGCCAGGCCGTCCACTCGGCCATTGAACTTTCCCCCCCGCTGCTGGCTAAGCCCGAGACGAGCAAGGTGACCGCATAAAAGGCTAAGCCCATATGAATTACGCCATCGATGGCATAGCCAAGCCGCTTGATGATGCCTTCGGCATCCGAACCCTGGTTATCAGTATCCATGCCCGCTCGGACCAAGAGCCAGATGGCGTAACCGACCAGGCCAAACGCGACCAAGCCTAACAAAATTTGACCAAACGGCTGCGCGGCAATGGTTTGAAACGCGTCTTCAGTGCCCGGAGCTGCCCCCCCGCCAAAGGCGACCTGGATAGCCAAAACGCCGATCAGGGCATAAACCACCCCTTTAGCGATGAAGCCAAGCCGGGCTAACCACTCGATCCAGGGACTGGCCACCCGAATTGAGCCCTTGGCTTGTTCATTAAAATCTGTTGAGATAGACATTTTTTTCCTTCCTTACTCTTAAGCGTAGTCCGTCGATGAGCTGCGGTCGCTCCGCAGCCGTCGGTAAAGATAATAGGCGATCAGTCCAGCCAAGATCACCCAAATCACCATTTCATAGGTATCCACAAAGCTGAGCACCCGTGGCCAGTTGCTGCCCAGATATACGCCGGCACCCAAGAGGATGAGGTTCCACAGGCTCGTCCCGATACTGGTGTAGAGCAGGAACTTCAGCAACTGCATCCGGTTAAGACCGGCCGGCAGGGAGATCAGGCTCCGAATGGCCGGCATGAGCCGGCCTACAAAGACCATTTTGCCGCCGTGTTTCTCGAACTTGGACATGGCCTGGTCGTAATCATCTTCGGACAGTAAAAGGAACTTACCGTAGTTTTTGAACCAGCGCCGGACCCGGTCTTCGCTGATTGTGACGCCGATGTAGTAGATGGCGATTGCACCGGCCAAAGCACCGATCGTCCCGGCGATAAAAACGCCGACAAAGTTCATCTCACCCGTACTAACCAGTGAGCCGGCAAACGGCATGATTACTTCCGAGGGGATAGGGGGAAACAGGTTCTCCAACAGCATAAGGAGAGCAATACCGAGATAACCCATCGTTGACACAAGCTGCTCAGCCCATTGACGAATTTGGTCCAAAAGTTGGGCCATAGGAACTTAGCCCCTTTCCACCTTGAGCTGGTTGATCACCTGCGTCACCCCAGACAACGACAGTGCAATATCATCGGCAATCCGCCGCTCTTCAGGGCTGCCGACAGAACCTTTGAGAGTCACCTGCGTGGCGTTGACCTCCACCTCAATGTTTTCCGCATTCACCCGACCATGTTGGGTCAACCGGTCATTGATCTCTTCGGCTAGCCGTTCACTGGAGCGCTGATAACCTTTTGGCCCACGACCGCGGTAGGGTCCGGTTGGATCGGGCCGATATTCGCTAAAGTTTTCAGGTTCTTGATATACATCCAGCCGGGGATCATAACCGGTGGCCTGATCTGCCATATAAGTTGACTTTGATTGGTCAGGCGCCCGGCCAGGATAAGTATACTCGCCGGCATTTTCCGACTCGCGCGCCTCAATCCGTAGGCGGTTGTGGACATCGCGCACCCCGACGACAGTCTCAGCCAATCTTTCGGCTCTCCGTTTGGCGCGGCGATCTTCCACCGTGCCGGTTAAAGAAACCTCACCAGCGGCGACTTCAATTTCTATCTCACTGGGATCGATCTGGGTATCCAGCATCAACCGGTCACAAATTTCTTCAGCAATGCGTTCATCGGTACGCCGATAGTGGCGCGGGCCACGGCCGGCATAAGGTCCCAGCGGGGAGCGCTGGCCCGCCATCGACTCGGCTTCCTCGGCCCCGGCCTCACCGCGTTGCCGGCTAAAGCCATAGTCCGGCCCGTAGGCCTCCGGCTCGGACGAGCGAGGCCGGCCACCGTAGCGGCGCAGCGTTTCAAAATCGTCTCGCCGACGCGGGTGACCATATCGCTCCCGTTCCTCATCGTAGCGTTCTTGGGTCCGATCCAGTTGGTTGTATTGTTTCGCCATCTTTGACTCCTTCGTTTTTACTGACTTGTGGTCAACCCCGGCTACAAAGCGGTTTTTCCTTCATAGGGGTCTTGAGCTTCGGCTTCAGGTTCGACCGTGGTGGTGACATACCCGCCTTTGTCTTCCGAGGTGGGAATGTAGAGCATAGGTTGTTCACCATTGTTTTCCAACCAATCGGATAGCTGATCGGTCCAAAAAGCGCGGCAGGCCTCTTTGGCCTCCGCAAAACTGTAGTCGTGTTGAGTGAACAGTTGATTGAGATCATTAAAGGCTTGCTCATAGCCATTGAGATAACCTTGGCGATACTCTGTTGAAAAATTTTCAGCCATAACTCGCTCTCCTTTTTCGATCATATCGGCACTAATTTGATCCTAACTTTGATCACTCGCAATGCCTACACTCACTTAAGCGATTTAGCCGCCTAGTCGGGGCTATTTCCCCAAATTCAGCGGTTATCCAAAAGAGCTATCAACTTTATAGCCCCCTCGACAGACCAAAATCGCTCAGTGGAGGTATGTCAGGGGTAACCGCCAACGATATACTGCATAAAGGATTACAGTCAGGCACAGGAGAGAGCGATTGAGTGATTACCGCACCCCCGCCACACCCCACTTCGCCACTTTCATTACCTTATTTTGGCTCAGCATAGTTGTATTACCTCTACTTAGTAGCTGCTCGAGCCTTTCCTTCAATCAAACTAAAGAGGATATCTCGCCCTCCATCTTCAATCCACAAGGGCCGGCTGCCAATATGGTGGCTAACCTTAGTTGGCTGATGTTTGGCTTAGCCGGCGCGGTCTTTTTGCTGGTGATGGGGGTTCTGATCCTTGGCCTGGTTCGCTCGCGGCCGGATGTGTCGCTGCATGAGAGCAATCCGGCTCAAGATCGACGCTTCATCGTGTTTGGCGGTCTGCTGCTGCCGGCCGTAGTGCTTGGGATTGTCTACGTCTCAGCCATTTGGACCATGCGGGCCCTGGCCGCCCCGGCGGAAGCCGATGAGATCGTGATTGAAATTGTCGGCCACCAGTTTTGGTGGGAGATTCATTACCCGGATTTTGAAGTAACCACTGCCAATGAGATCCACCTGCCGGCCGGCCAGCCGGTCCGGCTCAGGGTCACCTCGGCCGATGTCATCCATAGTTTTTGGGTGCCTGAATTGCACGGCAAAATCGATCTCATTCCTGGCCAGGTGAACGGCTTTTGGCTCCAAGCCGACGAACCGGGCATCTACCTGGGCCTCTGCGCTGAGTTTTGCGGGGTCCAGCACGCTAAAATGCTGCTGCGGGTGGTGGCCGAACCACCGGAACGCTTTGCGGCCTGGCTCGAGCACCAGGCCGAGCCCGCTGCGGCGGTAACAGGGTCTGAGTTGGAGGAGGGCCAGCAAGTCTTCTTTAATTCGGGCTGCATGAATTGCCACACCGTCCGAGGTACTAACGCCTCCGGCACTGAGGGGCCGGACCTGACCCACCTGGCCAGCCGGCTCACCCTGGCGGCCGGAGTTTTGGAGAACAACCGGGGCAATCTAGGCGGCTGGGTGGTTAACCCGCAGCACCTTAAACCGGGCAACCACATGCCCCCTTCCGCCCTGACCGGCCTGGAACTGCAAGCCCTGTTGACCTATCTGGAAAGCTTAGAATAAGGAGTAAATTATGGCTGTAGAAACGCCGCCCATCCCCCGGCGAGGCTACGCCGGCCCGGATGCCCCTTCGCATGAATCGGATGATCCTCTGCAGAATCGCTGGGCCGACCCGTCCGGTTTTATAGGCTTTTTCCAGGCGGTTCAAAACGACGCCATTGCCGGACGGATTATCGGGACAGCCTTTGCCTTTTTCCTGTTGGCCGGAGCGATTGCCGTCCTGATGCGCCTACAGCTAGCTTTTGCCCAAAACAACTTTTTGGATCCGGATACTTACAACCAGTTCTTTACTATGCACGGCTCGACCATGATGTATCTGGTGATCGTGCCGATGCTGGAAGGCTTTGCCATTCTGCTCTTGCCGCTGCTGCTCGGCAATCGGGAGATGCCTTTTCCCCGCTTAGGCGCCTTTAGCTTCTATACCTTTTTTATGGGCGGGGTGCTGTTCTATCTGAGCTTCCTCTTCAACGCCGTCCCGGACACGGGCTGGTTTGCCTACGTGCCGCTCAGCGGGCCGGAATTCTCGCCCGGTTTGGCCCTGGACTTCTGGCTGTTGGCGCTGGGCGTGGCCGAGGTCGCCGCGATTGCGGCCGGGATCGAGATCATCATCGCCATTTTGAGAATGCGGGCCCCGGGCATGTCGATTGGGCGGATGCCGATTTTGGCCTGGGCCTTGTTGGTCACCGCCTTTTCCATTCTGTTTGCCTTCACCCCGCTGATCGTTAGCAGCCTGCTGCTGGAGCTGGACCGCCAGATTGGCACTCGCTTCTTCGATCCGGAACTCGGTGGCAGCCCGGTTCTGTGGCAGCATCTGTTCTGGATCTTCGGCCATCCGGAGGTTTACATTCAGTTCATCCCGGCCATCGGCATGGTGTCGATGATGGTGCCGGTCTTTGCCCGCCGACCGATTGCGGGCTACACCTTTATCGCCACGGCAATGGTGGCCACCGGTTTCATCAGCTTTGGTCTGTGGGCTCACCACATGTTTACGACCGGCCTGCCCCAAATGGCCGCCACCTACTTCTCCGTGGCCAGTATCGCCATTGCCATTCCCACCGGGGTCCAGTTCTTTGCCTGGCTGGCCACCATCTATGACGGCAAACCGGTCTTCAAGACCCCTTTCCTGTTCGTCATCGGCTTCATCGTGATCTTCTTAATCGGGGGCCTATCGGGTGTCATGGTGGGGGTGGTGCCGTTCGATTGGCAGGTGCACGACACCTATTTTGTGGTGGCCCATTTTCACTACGTGCTCATCGGCGGTTCCATCTTTCCCATTTTTGCGGCGATGTACTATTGGATGCCGATCTTTAACGGCAAACTGCTCAACGAGCGGCTGGGTAAATGGCACTTTTGGCTGGTCTTCATCGGTATGAACGTGGCCTTTTTTCCGATGCACTTTGTCGGCATGCAAGGGATGCCACGCCGGGTCTACACCTACGAGGCCGGCCTGGGCTGGGACATCTACAACTTGATCTCGACCGCCGGGGCCTTAATCTTTGCCGCGGGGGTCGCGGTGTTCGTGGCCAACCTGATCTACAGCTTTCGCCACGGGGAGCCGGCCGGCCGTAATCCGTGGGGCGCCGATACGCTGGAGTGGGCCAACCCACTGCCGCCGGTCAACTACGGCTTTAAAACGCTGCCCATTGTCCGCAGCCGCCACCCGCTGTGGCAGCAAGAGGATTTGGAAAGCGGCGACGAAAAGGTCGTCAGTCTGGTCAAGGATCTGGCGGACTGGCCGGTCACCTGGCGGGCGGCGATGGTCACGTCGGCCTTCGAGGCCAAACCGGAAGAGATTTTTCGGGTCTCGGGGCCATCGCTCTGGCCGCTGACGACAGCGATCGGCCTGATCACCGTCTTTGCGGCCGAGATCTGGCAGTTACACTACACCGCCCTGGTCGGAATTGGGATCATCATCGTCAGCCTGATCGGCTGGCACTGGCCCTCTGATACGCCCACCTCAGACGAAGAAGAAAGAGCCTTTGAGGAAAAACACGGGATCCCCGTTTGGACCACCGGCAGCCGGGCGGTCGGCCGGGGCGGGATGATGCTGCTCATCCTCATTTTGTGGATTGCCCTCTTCTGCTTTCACTTTAGCTACTTTTTCCTGCGAGTGCAGCATGAGGTCTGGCCTCTGGACAACCTGCCCTTGCCAAATTGGTCGCTGGCGGCGCTCAGCACCGGGCTGATGCTGTTGAGCGGGGGGACGGTCCTGTGGGCGGTGCGCGGCATCCGGGGCGGCAGTAATGTCCGGCTGGCCTTAGGTTTATTCGTGACCTTTGGCTTGGGCGCCGCCGCTGTAGCCGTTCAAGTCTACGATTACCTGCAACTGACCTTTGACTGGCAGACAAACGCCTATGGCTCGCTGTTTTATATTGTTGGTGGCTACGCGATAGTGGTGACCCTGGGCGGCTTGCTGATCAACGCGCTGACTCAGTTTTGGGCCTGGCGGGGGCAGTACACGGCCCAACGTCACGTGATGGCGGAGAACACCACCCTGTTTTGGTATTCGGCCATCGCCCTTTGGATTGTAGTATACGGGGTGCTATACGGAGCGCCCTATTTTACTTGAGAGACCGACGATGACGACAGCTTCCCGTACTCAAGACCATTTTCCCTCGGCTCGCAGCCTGGTGATTGGCATGCTGGCCGGACCGGTGGTCTGGATCGTCTACTTTATGATTGGGTATGTGCTTATCGAGGCCGCGTGCAAAACACCTCTGTTCGGCTTCAGCCTGGCCGGTTTAATGGGCATCTCGATCATCGTCATCGGGCTAACGCTGGTAGCGCTGGTGGTGCTCGTTTGGACCGGGCGTATGGCTTACCATCACTGGCTACAGTTGCGCGACGTGGTGGAGCCGGAGACTGAAGGTGAAGCGTCATTCAGTTCCGAATGGTTGAGTGTGGGGCATGGCCGCTTTATGGCCTTCACCGGCTTGCTGTTGAATAGCCTGTTTGCCATCATTATTTTCGCGACCGGCCTGCCGGCCTTGCTGCTGTGGCCGTGTTGAAAGATAACGAGAGGAAAGGATGGATGATGAATAACGAAATTGTGAACAGCAGACTCAAAGAGTCCGTGGCCATCGTCTTGATTGGCGATGGGGTCGTCGCCTTGGCCGATCCAAAACGACACGCCCGGCTGTGGCAGGGTGGCCCCGAGGTCTGGCAAAATTTGATCAGACCCTTTATCGACCGGCCATACCTGACCCAAATTTTGGCGGTGCTGGAAATCGGCTTTGGCATGTGGCTGGCCTCGCGCCAGAAGCCGTCACCGTCCCAATTCACCAGTTGAGCGAGGTTCTGACCATGTTTATTAGGCCTTGGCCCGCCTTCATCTTCAGCGCTCTCCTCTTTCTGGTTCAACCCGGTCTCGCTTGGGCCCACGGCGAGGCGCCGCACACGCCAGCCACTATCTGGCAGCACTGGAATCGAGATCCGCTGCTTCTGTTTGGCCTGTGGTTGGTGGCCGCAGCCTATCTCCTGGGCACGACCAAGTTGTGGCAGCGACTCGGGCCGGGGCAAGGGATTCGCTACAGTCATGTTTTGGCCTTTTTCGGCGGTCTGGTAGCCCTCGTCATCGCCCTGGTCTCGCCGCTGGATGGTCTGGCCGAGACTCTCTTTTCAGCGCATATGGTTCAGCACCTGCTGCTGCTCATCGTGGCTCCGCCCCTGTTGGTTTGGAGCCGGCCAGTTATTCCGCTGCTCTGGGCTTTACCCCAGCCGGCCCGCCACGCGGTGGGCCATGGGTGGCGCCAGGCTCGATGGGGAGGTCGAGCCTGGCATCTTTTAACTCAACCGGGCCTGGTCTGGGCGCTCTACGCGCTCACGCTGTGGCTCTGGCACCTGCCCCGCCTTTATCAAGCGGCTTTGACCAATGATCTCATTCACGAGGTGGAGCACGTCAATTTTTTGGGAGTTGGCCTGCTGTTCTGGTGGCTGGTGCTGCAACCGGTAGGGCCCCGGCGGTTAGGCTATGGGGCCACGATCCTATTTATCTTTACCACCGTCCTGCACAGCGGCGCGCTTGGGGCCTTGTTGACCTTCGCTCAAATCGTCCTCTACCCCATTTACGAAACCAGAGTGGCGGCCTGGGGCCTAACGCCGTTGGAGGATCAACAGGTGGCCGGCATCTTGATGTGGCTGCCGGCCGGGTTTGTCTATGTCCTGACGGCGCTGGTCAGCCTGGGCGTCTGGCTACACCAGTTGGAGACGCGCTTACAGCGGCATGAAGCGGCGATCCTATCCCCGGCGGTCGTTCAGACTAAGCTAACGGTGAAGCCGTCCTCGCCGCCGCGTCTGCCCGGGCAGGCCCGCCGCCGGCCCAATCAAAGCGTTTGGCTGCTCAATCTGGGCACCACCATCCTGTTGGCCCTCCTACCGCTGGTCTTGCTGTTCGATCTACCTGCCGGATTGAATCGCCTCGTGGCCGGCGAGCCGGACGTCGTTGTTGAGGTCACGGCCCGGCAGTGGGCGTGGCAGGTTCGCTATCCGGCCCACGAGATCGAAACCCTCAACGAACTCCACCTGCCAACCGGACGACCGGTGCTGATCCGGCTGTCGAGCCAGGATATCTGGCACAGTTTGAGCCTGCCGATGCTGGCCGAAACCGTCGCGGTCACGCCCGACAAGGTGCAAACTCTGTATCTCCAAATCGATGAAGTGGGTCTCTATGAGGGCCAATGCGGCGACTTTTGCGGCCTGGGGCAGGCGGAGATGAAGATCAGGCTCATCGCTCAACCGCCCGCCGAGTTTGAGGCCTGGCTGGTCTCGCAGCGCGGGACAGAGCCGGAGCTGAGGAGCCAGCCGGTATCCATTCAGGTGAGTGGAATGCTGGAATAAAGGAAATCACCCAAACGGCATGAACGTGTATTCTTATCCCGCCCTAATTTCCTTAATGGGTGGCCTGCTGCTGGCGGGCCTGCTGGCAACCGGCTGCGCCACCGAGCCGGCCGGAATGACCATGACCGCCGATTACGTGGAAACCGTGGACTGGGCCGACCCGGCCTTGGGACAGGCCGCCATCCGGACCTACGGCTGCGGCGCCTGTCATATTATTCCCGGCGTTGCTGGCGCGACCGGCACGGCCGGGCCGCCGTTGGATAATTTCGGCCAGCGCGCCTATATTGCCGGCTCGCTGCCCAATACGCCTCACAATCTGACTCTCTGGCTGCAAAATCCGCAAGCGATCGAGCCGGGCACCGCCATGCCGAACCTGGCGGTCAGCCGGGCCGAAGCCCGTGATATGGCCGCTTACTTATATACCGTCGGAGAACTGGATTAGGCAAAGGTTGAAGATGTCAGATCAAAACAAACCGATCCCAGCAGAGCCAAAGCGCGGTCTCAACCGCCGGCAGTTTTTGCAAAGCTTGTCGGCCGTGGTCGCCGGGGGCCTGCTGGCCGGCTGCGGCCTCGAGCCGGACGGCACAGGGCCAGAATTGGCCAGTTGGACGCCCACCCCGGCTCGCATCGCCTCAAGCCCGCAACCGCCGCCGGCGCCGGCCGAAACCCGGACCCCCCCAGCTCCTGACCCGGCCAGGTTGGCTCAATTCTTGGCTCTGTCAACGGTGCTGACCGGCTTTGGCAATTTGAATGCCGACCTGGGCGGCCTCTATCTGGCTCAGTTGCAGAATCACCCGAGTCTGGCTATGAAACCCGGCCAACTGCTCGAGCAGTTGGCTGTTGATCCCGAGGCGCCGCCCTCGCTGGAGAGGCTAGAGCAGGCAGGTGTGTTCGAGACGGATACCCCAACGCGAGCGCTGATCGACAAGATTTTGGAGTATTGGTACACGGGCATCTACGATGCCGGCGAGGAGCAACAGATCGCCACGACGGTGGAGGCGCTGGCCTGGCGCTCGCTCAGTTACACGCGGGCGCCCAGTGTTTGCGGTCCGCACCCGGACTACTGGGCCGAGCGCCCGCGGTCGGCGCCCGTGCCGGCGGTTCCGCCCGCGGCCATGCCGGAGAAAGAAGGCAGCTCGACGAGTGAAACCAACTAAGAACAGCCAGGTGGCCGACACGTTGACCGCAGACGTAGTCATTGTCGGGGCCGGGGTAGCCGGCCTGCTAGCGGCCTACAAATTGAGTCAAAGTGGAGCCCGGGTGCTGGTTCTGGAGGCCGGGCCGGCTATCGAGCGAATAGAAGCAATCGAAAATTATCGTAACGCTATCGCCAAAACCCCGGAGTCGCCTTACCCCGGCACCGAGTACGCGCCGCGTCCCTCGGTTATTGCCCTGGATGATTACTATGTCCAGGCCGGCCCGACCCAGTTCAAAAGCACCTACATCCGGCGGGTGGGGGGCACCACCTGGCATTGGCTGGGGACAGCCCTGCGCCATCTACCGGCCGATTTTGAGATGCGGACGCGCTACGGCGTCGCCGTCGATTGGCCGATCAGCTACGAAGCGTTGGAGCCCTGGTACAGCGCCGCCGAGCATGAACTTGGCGTAGCCGGCGACTCCGAGGCGAGTCTGGGCTCGCCGCGCAGCCGGGAGTATCCCATGCAGCCTTTGCCGCTCACCTATCTGGATCGCCAGGTCGGCCAGGCGGCCAAGAGCTTAGGCTTGACGGTTCGCATTACCCCGCAGGCACGCAACGCCGTGACCTACCAAAACCGGCCGCCCTGCTGCGGCAGCGCCAACTGCATTCCCATCTGTCCAATCGGGGCCAAGTATGACGCGACCGTTCACCTGCGCAAGGCGGTGGAGCACGGAGCTCGGGTGGTGGACCAGGCCGTGGTTTACCAGGTCGAGGTCGATAACGAAGGGCGGGTGACCGGCGTGCGCCTGAAGCGCCCTGACGGCACCGAGCAACGGGCCGAAGGCCAGATCTACGTCCTGGCGGCGCACGCCATTGAAACGCCCAAGATTCTGTTGATGTCGCGCACGGATGCGCTGCCCAACGGCGTCGCCAACTCGAGCGGGCTGGTAGGCCGGCATCTGATGGATCATCCCATTCAGTTGAGTTGGGCCCTAGCCGAAAACCCACTCTATCCCTATCGCTCGCCGCTGGAGAATGCCGGCATCGAGGATTTTCGCGATGGGGCGTTCCGCAGCCAGCGCTCCGCCTTTCGGATTGCCATTGGCGAAGACGGCTGGAGCTTTCCCGGCACCTCACCGCCGACCCTCGCTTCGAATCTGATCAAGAAAGGCTTTCGGGGTCAGGCCCTGCAGGCGGCGATGAATGCCCACACAGCCCGCCAATTCCGCTTTGCTTGCCTGGTGGAACAGCTACCCGATCCTGAAAATCGAATCGAGCCGGCCTTTGACCAACCGGACAGCTTCGGGATTCCACGTCCGCGCCTCTACTACCGCCTGGACGAATTCACCCAACAGGCCCTGGCCGAGGCCAGACGCGTCAGCGAAGAGATTTTCCGGGCAATGGGCGTCCTTTACCTCGAACACGCGCCGGAACATTTTGGGGCCGGCCACGTCATGGGCACCTATCGCATGGGCCTCGATCCGAATAGCTCGGTGGTTACGCCGGAGCAGCGCAGCCACGATCACCCGAACCTGTTTCTGCTGGGCAGCGGCGTCTTTCCGACCGTGGGCACGGCCAACCCCACCTTGACGATTGCCGCTTTGTCTTTATGGGCGGCTGAGACGATTAGCCGCGAGTTAGCCTCGCTTGGCCCCGAGGTCGCCGCCGGAGAGTAAGTCCCCCTCTGCCTGGTTGAGTAACCCTATTAGCTGCCGATATCGCCCGATCGAGTATGGTGATAGCTCTCAGCAACCGGTATCATGGTTGAAGAGAGACTCTGCACCGGCCGCAAGGAGGCAAAGGATGAAACAAAACGTTACCCAAAAACTGATCAGCAGCCATTTACTCGAAGGCGAAATGACGCCAGGCGAGGAGATTGCCCTGCGGATTGATCAAACCTTGACCCAAGACGCAACCGGCACCCTGGTCATGCTGGAACTGGAGGCACTGGGCCTGGATCGGGTCAAAACCGAGCTCTCGGCCCAATACATCGATCACAATATGATTCAGGAGGATTACAAGAACCCCGACGATCACCTGTTTTTGCGCAGCGCCTGCCGCAAATTTGGCCTCTGGTACAGCCGGCCCGGCAACGGCGTGAGCCATCCGGTCCATATGGAACGCTTTGGCCTCCCCGGCAAGACCTTGCTCGGCTCCGACAGCCACACCCCGGCGGCCGGCTCGCTGGGCATGCTGGCGATTGGCGCCGGCGGCCTGGAGGTGGCCCTGGCCATGGCCGGCCAGCCGTTCTACCTCAAAATGCCCCGGGTTTGGGGGGTGAGACTCACCGGCCAACTGCCGGCCTGGGTCAGCGCCAAAGACGTTATCCTGGAGATGCTGCGCCGGCACGATGTCGACGGCGGCATCGGCCGGGTGATCGAATACTACGGGTCAGGGCTTGAACACCTGAGCGCGATGGACCGTCACGTGATCGCCAATATGGGCACTGAACTGGGCGCGACCTCGACCGTTTTTCCCTCGGATGAGCGGGTCAGAGAATTTCTTAAGAGCCAGGGTCGCGAGCAGGACTGGATCGAATTAGTGGCTGATGAAGGAGCAATGTACGACGATGACGAAGAGATCAATCTGTCCGAGTTGGAGCCGCTGATCGCCCTGCCCAGCAGCCCCGGCAACGTGGTGCCGGTGACGGAGGTGGCCGGGCGGGAGATTTATCAAGCCTACGTTGGCTCTTCGGCCAACCCCGGCCTGCGCGACTTTGCCGTGGCGGCGCTCATCGTTGACGGTCAGCAGGCCCACGATCGGGTCTCGTTCGACCTCAATCCGACCTCGCGCCAGATTTTGGAAAACCTGGCCAATTTGGGATTGTTGAGCAAGCTCATTCACGCCGGAGCGCGTCTGCACCAGGCCGGTTGCAACGGCTGCATTGGCATGGGCCAGGCGCCGGCCACGGGCCGGATCAGCCTGCGCACGGTGCCACGCAACTTCCCCGGTCGCTCCGGGACCAAGGAGGATGCGGTTTATTTGTGTAGCCCGGAGACGGCGGCCGCCTCCGCCTTGACCGGCGTCATCACCGATCCCCGGACCTTGACCATTGACTATCCCCGTTTCAGCGAGCCTGACTCCATCCGCCTCAACACCGAGATGTTGGTGCCGCCGCCAAGCAACGGCCAACCGGTTGAGTTAGAAAAAGGACCTAACATCAAATCCCTGCCGGAATTTGACCCGCTGCCCGAGACCCTGACCGGCCCGGTCTTGATGAAGGTCGGCGATGACATCTCCACCGATGAGATTATGCCGGCCGGGGCCAAGATTTTGCCCTATCGTAGCAACATTCCGCGCATCAGCCAGTTTGTCTTTAGCCAAATCGATGAAACGTACTATGACCGGGCCATGAAGTATCAAGAGCAAGGCTCGTTTATTGTGGCCGGCGAAAACTACGGCCAAGGCTCCAGCCGGGAGCACGCGGCTCTGGCGCCCCGCTATCTGGGCGTCCGCGCCGTCATCGCCAAGAGTTTTGCCCGGATTCACTGGCAAAATTTAGCCAACTTTGGCATTCTTCCGCTAACTTTCACCAATTCCCAAGACTGGAACGACATCGATCAAACAGACGAGCTGCGGTTTGAGAATCTGCCCGAGCAGTTGCAGCGGGACAGTCGTAAGCTCACTGTCACCAATATGACGAACAAAAAGTCATATCAGGTGGAGCACACCCTCACCGAGCGGCAGATCGATATGATCCGGGCCGGCAGCCTGATCAACCTGGTGCGGCAGGAGGCTTGAGTGAGAATTCTGGCCCTCCAGACCGGAACCGTGGCTGTCAAGAAAAGCCAGCAGTTGGGCAGTTGGGGAGCGGGGCAAAGTAGAGCTCCACGGACGGGTCAGCGGGCCTGAAGTTCCTCGTCTTTAGAATTTCCACACGACAAGTCGAGCTATCCTGAGGATAGCTCACTATATTTAGATGAAACTGCCCAAGTTAGTGTAGGCAAGTGACCTGAGGCAATGATATCCTGCTACTAGCTAGAAAACTCAAATGACACAACGCCCTGAAAAAGAGTAATAGTCCAAATGCTAAGGAGAAATCTATAGTGCGTCCTCTCGCTTCATTACCAAGCCACTACAGCCAGCGCGGCCGGCTCGATCTCGGCCAGCAGCGAGCCGCCGCCGTCGCTATCAATGTTGGGGCCATTATCCTGGTCTTTGTCTTCGGCTGGCTGTTTCTCAATTATACTGTGGCCGTCCGGCCCGATATGGAAGTGCTCCGGCTTGAGGCTGGCAATATCCTGGACATCGGCTGGTTTCTTGGCTGGCTGCTGATCATAGCGGGCATTCAGGTCGGTCTGCACGAGGCTATTCATGGCCTTTTCTTCTGGAGTTTTACCGGCAGTCGGCCTAAATTTGGCTTCACCGGCCTTTACGCTTATGCGGCTGCGCCGGATTGGTACTTGCCTCGTAACCAACATCTAATCATTAGTCTGGCCCCCTTTGTGCTGATTACGCTGGCCGGTCTGGGGCTGCTGCTTGTTTTGCCGGCCGGGCTGGTAGCCTCGGTGCTGGTCATCATTACCTTGAACGCGGCCGGCTCGATCGGGGATTTGGTGGTAGCCCTGTGGTTACTGAGCCTGCCCCGCTCGACGATGGTCCTCGATGCCGGTGAGGCCATTACGATTTATACGGACAGCTAAGGCGGTAGGTAGCGATGAAGAGGAAAATGACGAAGAAAATGGTGAGCGGGCTGCTCTTCCTCATGGCCAGCCTGGTGTTTTTTGTAACGGCTTTGTTCCAGTTTATAGGTGTAACTGAATTGTGGTGGCTTAATCTCTTACTGGCCACCGGCTTGCTCATTGCGGGAGGAATGATCCTCAGCAAAAGAGAGCCTTCCTAAGCCAGCCAGGTATGAAGCAATCAGGGTAAGTTCTAAGTTGAAGGATAAGAAGATGAGGCAATATGGAAAACTCATAGGCTTGATTTTACTGCTTATCAGTCTGGTTGCCTGCGGTTCGGCGGCCAATAATGATCCCTTCGAGGCGGAAGCAGCACCCCCAGTGGAAGCCCCAACGGGGGTCGAAGAAAATGGCGGTTCCATCGAAAACGACCCGGGCACCTCGGAGGCGATAGTGGAGGAGGTTGACACGATTGTAAATCCGGGGGCGGTGGTCGTGATCGCCAGCGGCTCGCTGCCAGACGGATGCACTACCATTGAGGATATCCAACAGGGCCGCGAAGGCGACACCTTTATCATCACCTTAATGACCGAGCGCCCGGAAGATCAACTCTGCACCCAGGCCCTGGAACCCTTTGAAGAGCAGATCAGGCTCGAAGAGGCGGACGATTTGCCGGATGGGACTTACGCCGTAAACGTCCACGGGCAAAGCGCCCAGTTTGTCATTAATCAGAACAATCAGACCGAGCCTGACCCGAGTCCAACGCCGGCGGCGCTGGATATTTCGCCGCAAAGCGGACCGGCCGGGACGGTGACTCAGCTAACAGGCCGAGGCTTTCTGCCGAATAGTGAGGTAGAGCTAACGATTACCGGCGAAGCGGAAACCTATCAAGTGGTGGAGCAGGTCACCACTGATGTCGAGGGAACCTTTGCCCTCAGCCACACCGTTCCGGCCATTGCCCAGCCGGGCAGTCGCTTCACCGCCGTAGCCCGCGGCCCGGAGCAGGTAGTTGGCGCTGTCCCCTTTGAAGTAACGGAAGAAAACGCGTTGATCGATCAGGTTGAGGTTTATCTGGTGGCCCTGGAGGATGCCGGGCGAAGCGGTCCCGCCATCGGTTGCGGTGACAGCCTGGTACCGGTCCAGATGGAGATCGAACCGACGATTGCTCCCTTGCGGGCTGCCCTGGAGAATTTGCTGAGCCTCAACGATCAGTACTACGGCCAATCAGGCCTGTACAACGCCCTCTATCGTTCCGATCTGGCGGTGGAAGACATTGACATCGATCAAGGCCAGGCAGAGGTCAATTTGTCAGGCAGCCTCCAAATAGGCGGGACATGCGATACCCCTCGGGTGGAAAGCCAGCTTCGGCAAACCGCCTTGCAGTTTAAAACGGTTGATCGGGTGCAGTTTAACCTCAACGGCCAACCTCTGGCACAAGAGCTAAGCGCTCAAGGTGGATAGTCCCGCTAATTAAAACGCCTCGGGCACGAAAACTAAGCGTTTACTCGGCGCTTGCCCTACGGACCCTGGTAAAGGCTGTTTCTCTTGAGAAAGCAGCCTTTCTTTGACTTGCCCTTTAATACCTCTCTAGTTCATAATTGAAGAAAGTTGAATAATGGCCCCAGAAAAGACTTATCGGGCCACAGCATCGATCTCGCGGGCTGGCTGCTCACTGCTGTAGTCGTAGCGAAACGGTGAGCGCTAGCCTATCACCAATCTCACATTGCGGAGTTACAATTCGTACGAATGAGGGGCTTTCAAACTAACAACCCGTTCACAACCTGGCTAATTTGTCTGCCAATTTTACTTGGCTTGGCTTTGGTGTGGCCCCAGCCACTGCTGACCGGCTGGGATACCCCGGCGGCTGAATTCCCCGCCCCGATGACCCACCCAAAAACACAGCGCCAAGTCTCTCCTTCCGACTCGGCCACTCAGCGGCCTGGCCCAAAAGGCTCGAGCGAACAGCTTTTGGCCTCCACCTCTTTCTCCCCCGAGCCGCCGCCTTCACCGGGGGCGGAGGATTATGAAGCACTAAATCTTCCCTTGATCGAAAAGTATCCCGAGCTTTCCGGTTTTGTGAAGCACGTCAGCGATGGCCAGAACGATGTTGTCCGGGGGGTCTATGCGCCCGGCGTCTTCGCCCTGCCCGTCATTCAACAACCCAAGAATAGAGCCACTTATGTTTCCAACAAACGAGCCCGAGTGACGCAGTTCAGTAAGGCCGCGGAAAATGGCGTGGTCGGACTGCTAGCCCATAACTATCTTTCCGGGGGGTTGTTTTACGGACTAAAGCCGGGCCAAGAAGTCATTGTCGTCTTGGGGGATGGCCGGCTGCACACTTACCGCGTCACCAGCATTCGCCAATATCAAAAGTTATCTCCCTCCGATCCCCACAGCCCCTATCTTGATCTACGCAGTGGCCAGACCTTCTCTGCCACCCAGATTTTTGAAGAGTACTATCAAGGCAAACCCCAGCTTGTCTTTCAAACTTGCCTTGAGTCCCGGGGTATTCTCAATTGGGGCCTCACTTTTATTACCGCTGAACCGGTAACTCCCCGGTCTCAGTAAGCAAAAAAAAGCCCCACCCGGTTTAACGGGTGAGGGCTTTGTGATGATTAGTAGGCGAGACTGATTTTTGAGTTATTCGGTCTCATTGATCTCATTATCAAGGTTATCTATTCCCCAGAAGTTATCAATGTCGACATCCCAAATGCCGGTGTCACCTTGCAGTTGTTCATAAGTTATCGTCGGTAAATCTTGGAGAGGTTGGGTGCCGTCGTAGGACAGCGTTTGCTCTTCAGGATTCCACTGCAGATTTTGGAGCGGAATCGGGGTTAAGACATCGTCTTCGATCAGACCTTCGTCCGTGGTCGCTTGTTCTTCGGTGGTCACTTGGTCTTCCGTGGCCACTTGGTCTTGGGCGGCAAAAGCATCATCATTAAAGTCGATCGCCGCATACCTTACTTGACCACTCTGGGCATCGATCACGATATCTTCCACTTCACCCAGTTCTTGATACTCTTGTCCTTGCGTTTCCGCCATAGCGCTTTCATCTTCAGCCACTACATCGGCGTCGTCTTGTTCAGTGCCCACAACGTCTTCATCCTCAGTTACCAGGTCAGCATCCTGTTGATTCATCATTGAAGCCTGGTCCACAATGTTGGCGTCAAGAAGTTGTTGGGCAAGAACATACTGAGCCATGCCACTTTGCATCGTCGAGTCAGTCATCTCACTGGTCGTAGAGTCGGTCACAACCGCGGACTCCTCTACGGCGCCAGTGGAGTCATCTTGGGCCTGGTTCATGCTTTCATCCGTCATTGTCCCTTGCGCGTCGTCAAAGGTCATTCCGGTTATCTCTTCCCAGTAACTCCGAATCGCTTGCTCTTGCTGTTCAAAATTCATGGCCTCGTCGATCACTTCAGCCGACTGCTCATCACCGGTCAAGTCAAAATTGGTATCAAACATCTCTAAGTCGATCTCGGGAGCATTTTCTAGAGTCTCGGCCGTGACATCTACCGTAAAGGCATTTGGCCCTGCCTGGACAGCCTGATCAACTTCGGCATCCGTTTCAGACATCGGTTGGTTCAAAGAGGCCATCTGATAGGGAATGGCCACGGACTTTTCACCAAGCCCTAAGAAACCGCCAACTCCAGCCACGATGTATTTGATCTGGGCGCTATTCATATCAATTACAATCGCTTCCACGTCGCCAATCTGCTCATTGTTCATATTATAGATTTCAAAATCGGCCATGTTTGAGAGATTGTTCATGTTAATGGCCCCCGTGGCCGGGATCACCGGTTCTTCACCGGCTGCCTGACTATCATCGGTCAGGGGTTCAGGGCTGGGCTCCACCGTGCCGGCAATAGCCCCGCTGTCTTCCTGGACCACGCCTTCCTCAGTCGTGAGATCCGTTTCAGCCATTTCGTCGCTTGGCTCGGTCACGTCACCGGAAGCATCCGGCACTACCTCGACCGTATCTTCACCCATGTCGGTTGTGCCTTCATCTAAGCCGGCGGTATCTTCACCCAGTTCGGGTGTCGCCGCTACTAGATCTTCACTCTCCTCCAGAGGCTGGTCTAGCGTTGTATCCGCCTCCTCACCGATCCCGGGCTCGGTTGCACCTGGCTCCGTGCCGCAAGCAACCATGGCCAAAGCGAGAACAAGGAGAAATGAGAGTAAAACAATTCGCCTTTTCATAGTTTTCATTATTTACCTCCAACTATTTTTTCAGCAACTCTTCTAAGACTTGTTTACTACTACTGCTATATTCTGGCGCCTTGTTCTCACTATATCATTTCACCGGCCATGCCCCTATACCCGCCCGGATAATCTGGGGGGTTCGTTAGAGTTATTTTTCTTTAACCCAAGCATTAACCGAGAAATACTACTACTGGAAAAACTCTAGCTTTGCCGCTTTTCACCGGAACCGCAAATCTGTAATAATGAAGCCACCAGGCCGTCACCGCTCTTCCATTCAACCGGCAAAGTTCACATGGGTGATAAAATATAACCCGGTTGTTTGCTGCAAATCATTCCAACTGGTGTAGGAGAGGGACCCCATTTTCGCTAAACTAAGGGATAGCTTAATGAGCATGCCACGTGGAAGAGGAAGCTTATGCTTGAATCACCGGCAATCCGAACCCAAGAGGTGACTAAACAGTTTGGGGAGCAGTTAGCGGTTGACCATCTTACGTTTACCGTGCCCTGGGGTGTTATTTTTGGCTTTATCGGTCCCAGTGGCAGTGGCAAAACCACCACGATTCGTCTCTTGACCGGTTTAACAAAACCAACCTCGGGTAAAGTTACCGTATTAGGGGCCACCCCGGCTGAGTTCACCCAAAAAATGAGAGCCAGGCTGGGCCATATGCCTCAGCATTTTGTGCTGTACCAAGATTTGAGTATTTGGGAAAATCTTAACTTTGCCGCTTCTCTGTACGGTTTGAGCCGGCAGGAACGAAAACGGCTGGAAGGGCTGCTTGAGTTTGTGGAGTTGAGTGAGCACAAACGCAAGCTAGTTCGCAATATTTCGGGCGGCATGCAGCGCCGGCTTAGTTTGGCCGCCACCTTGGCCCACGAGCCTGAGCTCGTCTTCCTGGATGAGCCCACCGCCGGCGTGGATCCGATCTTGCGCCGCAAGTTCTGGACCCGGTTTGAGACCTTGAAGGAGGAAGGCCGAACACTTTTTATCACCACTCAGTACGTTAGTGAAGCGGCTTACTGTGATTTTGTGGGGGTGATTGCGGAAGGACGGCTGCTGGCGGTAGACACCCCCCAGGCGCTAAGAAGACGAGCCTACGGGGGTGAAATCGTGGATCTTTACACCGCCGAGTATCTAGAGGCGAGGCACCTGGCTGGTTTACGGGCCCACCCCCTGATCAAGTCTCTGCAGCCGCTGGGAAATAAAGGCTGGCGGGCCGTGGTCGATGACTCGGGCACCGCCATGCCCCAGTTGATGAAGTGGAGTCAGGAGCAAAATTTGACCCTAGAGTCAATTGAAGAATATCTGCCTCCCTTTGACGATGTTTTTGTCGAGTTAGTGAGTAACGGTAAGCCTAATGCGTCCCTTGCTTGAGTTCTTCAACCGCACGACAGCCTTCATTTATAAAGAAATTGCTGAAATTTTGCGACGCCCCATGCTGATTATCACGCTCGTGTTAGGGCCGTTTTTGATCTTGCTACTCTTTGGCATCGGCTTCAGAAACGAGCCGCGCTCGCTGCGGACCCTGTTTGTCGTAAGTTCGAGCGACCAAGCGTTTGTGGAGCGCGTGGAAGAATATGGCCAGTCCCTGGGGCCACAGCTTATTTTTTCGGGGATCAGTCATGATCGCGCCGAAGCCACCGAGCGTTTGCTACGCGGCGAAATTGATCTCATCGTTAATATCCCGTCCCAGCCCGCTGAGTTGATTCGGAAAAATGAACCGGTGGTCTTAGAACTCGATCACTATGAGATCGACCCGCTTCAAGTGGAATATGTTAATGTTTTTGGTCAAGTTTACATTGATGAGATCAATCGCCGGGTGCTCCAGGCCATTGCCGAACAGGGCCAAGAGAATACCGGCGACATCCGAAGTTCATTGGCGGCTACCCGCCACTCGCTCACCGCTTTGCAGCAAGCGATCCAGGCTAACGATGAAACGGCAATTCGCCGGGAAGAGCGCCGCCTGAAACAGGACACCAATGTCTTGGCCCAGTTGGTCGGGGGCAGTCTCAGCCTAGCTGAGGGCGTTGAAGAAGCGATGGGGCAAGAAAAACAACCGGGAGAGGCGGCCAACCTCGAAGGCAGCCTAGCCGAGCTTATTCTTGAGGTTGATGCTTTGGAAGGCAGCGAGCTTAACCAACCGACAGCCGCTGAGCAGCAACTCGAAAAGATTGAGACTGACTTGAGTACGCTGGAGGCGGCTCTAGGCGAGTTTAACCAGATCAACCCGGATGTCCTAGTCCGGCCCTTTCGCAGCGAGATCCGCAGTATCGGCACGATGTCCCTCACCTCGGCTGACTTTTTTGCGCCGGCCGTGATCGCCTTGTTGCTGCAACATTTGGCCATCACCTTGGCCGCGCTCTCGGTGGTGGGCGAGCGGCAGGTCGGGACGATTGAGCTTTTTCGCGTGTCGCCCGTCACTGCCTTTGAGACGATTTTGGGAAAGTACCTGAGTTACCTGCTCTTTTCAGGCGTGCTAGCCGCGGTTCTCACCGGCCTGGTCGTCCTGCTCCTGCGGGTCCCGATGCTGGGCAGTTGGGAACTTTACAGCACGACGATTGCGGCCTTACTTTTCACGTCGCTCGGCCTGGGTTTCATCATTTCCTTACTGGCCAAAAACACCAGTGAAGCCGTCCAGTATTCGATGATTACCTTACTGACCAGCGTCTTCTTTAGCGGGGCTCTGTTAAGTTTGGAAGCATTGTGGGAACCGGTGCGGATTGTGTCCTGGACCATGCCGGCTACCTATGGGGTCTGGCTGCTGCGCAAGCTTATGCTGCGCGGTTACGTGGGTGATTTCATTCCTTTAATTGGGCTAATCGTGATCGGGATAGTGCTCTTTTTCATCGCCTGGCACCTGATGCGGCGATTAATGGCTCACGATTAGTTAGCCGGCCTCTATCTCGCTGCCGGTTAAGAGCCGGCAACCGGTCCCCCTACTGAGCGCCTTTGCCTAGCACAACGGATTGGACCGTCCACCATAGAATGAGTAAATCAAATTTGAGGCTCCGCCGCTTGAAATACTCAATATCGTAGTGGACAATTTCATCAAACAAAATTCCGCTCCGCCCACGCACTTGAGCCAAGCCGGTAATGCCGGGGATAAGTTCAAGGCGCTCGTTATGCCAGCTTTGATATTCCTCTACCTCCCAAGTGACATTGGGTCTGGGTCCTACGAAACTCATCTCACCTCTAAAGACATTCAGGACTTGCGGTAGTTCGTCCAGGCTGGTCTTCCGTAGGAATCGGCCGATGGCTGTAATATGAGTCTGAGAGGCGGGCTTAAAGACTTGAGCGGGGTCAGCCCCGTTGACATTGATCTTACCGTTAACAAAAGCCTTCATAAAGGAACGATGGCTAGTTCGATCAATATTGTGATGCATGGTCCGAAATTTATACAATCTAAAATACCGGCCATCTTTGCCAGCCCGTTCTTGAACAAACAAAATCGGGCCGGGTGAGCTAATCTTGATAAGAACAGCCACAACTATGGCTAGGGGGATGAAGAGGGGAAGCAACACCACACAGAGGGTTAAATCGAGCAGCCGTTTTGTCACTTGGTAATAAGGCCTAATCGGTACAATCCGAGAACGTTCAATAACCAGCCAGCTCATACTCTCTCTCCTATATTACTTTCTTGTTGGAGGACCACAGAAGTGATCATTAGTCTAAAGGGAGCAGAGAAAGCGATCAATACCTGATAGGGCGATTATGGAGCCATAGAAAGGAGTATCTATCTTTAAGGATCAGTCTCACCCACCTGATGAATTGACCTCCCTTACTTCGTTTTATTAGAGCTAAAGCATTTGGCTGTCGCCGTCGCTAAGCGGGCTATCACTAGATAGCTCAGCCATTGCCGCAAAATCACCCAAGCTTGTGAGCTCCAATTCGTGATTCTGTGTTAAATTTTCTTAAATAACAGTTTTTAGAGCTCAATAAGTACGCTCCCGTGAAAATAGCGCCGCAGGCCGGGGGCTTGGGGGTAGTACCCCCAAAAACTCATTTTCATTCCTGGTCTCGAACCCCCGGTTCTGTCGGTCTCCTTTGCCCTTTGAAGCATTAGCGCCAGAAATTCGGTTTTGGGGCTCAAAAACCGGGTTTCTAAAAAGGGCAAACCTAGTATAAGTAGAAGTTGGAGATGGCAGTTATGGAAAACCTTATTGACTATTCTCAGTTGTGGCTATTGTTAAACGTAGCGATCGCTATGGCGTTAGGGGCTCTGCTTGGCCTTGAACGGGAGTATGCAGACAAACCGGCCGGCCTACGAACTCACATGATCGTAGCCGGAGCGGCCGCGCTGCTCGTTAGTCTAGGTGAACCCTTGATCGCCCATTTTGATGTCACGACCAGCGGCAGTACCATCCGCACGGATCCTATCCGGATCATTGAAGCGATCATCACCGGGGTCAGCTTTTTAGGGGCCGGCACGATTATCTACCGGCAGTCCAGAGGTATCGTTGAAGGCTTGACGACAGCCGCGGCTCTGCTGTTGTCGGCTGGTGTAGGGATTTGCGTGGGTTTAGAGCAGTTCACCTTAGGCATTGGGGTAACCCTGCTCAGTCTATTAACTCTGCGCGGTGTAGGCTTAATTAGCGAAGGAATCAACCGCCACTCTCATCAAGAAGCGGAAGAGTTGGAGGATGAGCCAGCCGATCACCCCTCTGTTCGCTCCCGTCCCCGGTAAGAAGCGCTACTTCTCCTAGAATAGTAGCAAGACCGGGATGCGGTCGATAACCATTGCTAAGAACAGTAAGGCTAAGTAAATTAACGAATAGTGGAATAAACGTTCTGCATCTCGAATCAAACGCCGGCGGCAAAGCTGGACGGCATAATAGATAAATGTTCCTCCCAAACTAAGCGCCATGACCCCATAAAATAGATCAAACTCCTCCAAAACAATAGGCAATAGGGTTAAGATCACCATGGGGATAGAGTAGGACAAGATGTGGCGCCGGGTGGCCTGGTCACCGTAGACGAGCGGAAACATAGGGACCTGCGCTAAAGCGTAGTCTCCCTTAATTTTAAGCGCTAAGGCCCAAAAATGGGGGGGGGTCCAGTAGAAAATGATGGCAAAGAGCAAAAACGCCATCGGTTCAAGCGAGTTTGTGACGGCGGCCCAGCCCACTAAGGGCGCAATGGCGCCGGCGCCACCGCCAATGACAATGTTGTGGGGAGTCCGGCGCTTTAACCACAACGTATAAACGAGGATGTAGTAAGCAATGCCCCCTAAAGCCAGCCAGGCGGTCAACGGGTTAACCGTGCTCCACAACAAAAAGACGGAGAAGATACTCAACAGTAAGCCGAAGTAAAGCGCCTGCTTGGGTATCAAGCGTTGGGCCGGAAGCGGTCGCTGCCGGGTCCGGAGCATCAGAGCATCCAGGTCGCGTTCAAAATAGCAGTTGAGCGCACCCGCTCCCCCGGCCGCTAAAGCACCGGCGAGGAGGGTCCATATTAGAATATCTACCGGGGGAAACGTTTCGCCAGCAACGAGCATTGTCGTTAAGGTGGTTAACAAGAGTAAAGCGACAATCCGTGGTTTGGTTAAGCTTAGGTAATCACGCCAAACCGAACGGGCCCGCGTCAAGACGCCAGCGCCGGAAGAGTGGTTAAAATGCACCGGAGTCTCCTTGCTTAAAAACTTGATGAGTACTTGCGATCATCAAAAGTAAATCCTTATGAACGGTGAGTTGGTTCTTCACCACGATATCACTTTTTGCGGGGCCTGTTGATACCGGTCCGGGTGAATTCAAATAGACAATCGAGCTATTAATTGGCCTTCTCTTGCTGCGTAACTGATTAAGGTCAAACAGCTTTGTGCTACTCGACTAGGTGAACCTCCCCTTTACGTACTCAGAGGATAATCTCTTTAAAATCGCTTGATATACGAAGTCGAACAAGGTATAATATAGTTAAGTTAACAAGAAGAAGCGTTAAAACACAGACGGAGGTGGCTCATGGCGCGTTCAATCTCGCACGCCAAAGAAATCCAAGAAAAAAGCCGTCACCATGCCGTCAGACAAATTGGACCAAACTGGTATAAGGTTAAGAGCGGAGAAACCAATCGGATCTATGATGTGGTTTTAGGCGTTAACGGTGGGACATGTACCTGCGATTGGGGCCAGCAACGGCCCCCCGAAAATCGTCGCTCGGCCTGTAGTCACGTTTTAGCAGCTTTCAACTACCGGGCTGCAAAAAAGGGACGCCAGATATCTGCCTGGAGCAACGAGGAAGCAGCTCGCCGCCAGCATAGACCAATGCTCAAAATTGGTGACGGTTTAATCATCACAAGTCGTATTCACTAACCAAAAAAAGCCGCTATAAAGCGGCTTTTTCTATTTAGCCTCGGCGGGCCAGCTTCGATAAGGCTGTCTCACCAGGTTGGCGTTGAAGTAACGAGGGTCTCCGGTAACTTCCTGGTCAAGCCAGGCGGGATATTCAAAGCCCTGCTGTTCGTGCTCCAATTCAACTTCTGCGATAATTAGGCCTTCGTTTTCGCCGAAAAATTCGTCCACTTCCCAGGTCAGATCGCCTTGTTTGATCTTGTAACGCTTTTTCTCAATCAACGGCTGTTCGCACAATTTCAGCAGCTCTTGAGCCTCCTCCAGAGGCAGATCGTATTCGTACTCCGGTCGCGTCAGGCCTTGCGCTTCCCCTTTAATCGTAAGTATGCCCCGATCACCAATCAGGCGAACTCGCACCGTTCGCTCTTTGGCGCTGTTGAGGTAGCCCTGACGATAAATCTGCCCTGACTTTTCCTGTTGCTGCCAGAAATCACGCTTCACTAGAAACTTGCGTTCAATCTCTTGACCCATCCTTTTTACCTCGCTTGGCTGAAGTTAATATCCACATCGATGGGGGTGTGCTCGACTCTTTCTGATAAATTTTTTATTTATCCTTAGCAACCCACTTATCGCCCTTTTTTTCGTATTTGTTCTTGACGGCTGACCAGGCCACCTGGTGGGCGGTTTCTTCACGCGACGCATCGCCGCGGCGGTCTTCCGGATCTTTGTACTGCTCCCAGGCACTATTATAAGCTTCTTTGTAAATTTCCTGGGCATGTTTCGGCAAGTTATCTGTGACCGAGTCCGGCAAATCGGACAATTTATCGTAAGGCATCGTTTTTCTCCTTAAGACTAACGTTTATTCAAAAATAACGCTTTAGAATCCCGTTTAGCCTTACTCGGCCGAGGGTAGGGGCGAGGCAAGCTTCTCTTCCTCCCTTTGCCGCTGGGGCTGACCGTCTGAGTTTTCTAGACCTGGTTCGCGACCATCTCGACCGGCTATTCCAGTATTGGCCTCGGCCCCAACCAAGCGGAACGTTTCTTCATTGGTGATCAACTGCGCGCCGCGGTTAAACGTGAAGTAGTTCCAGCCCCACTGGAATAAGACCGATACTTTGTTATCAAAGCCGATCAGATAATAAATATGGACAAAGATCCAGGCCAACCAGGCCACAAATCCGGAAATATGGAACCCGTTGGCATCGGCTACCGCCGAGTTTCGGCCAATAATCGCCATCGTGCCTTTATCCCGGTATTTAAAAGGCTCGCTTGGCCTCCCTTTGACCCGATTAATCAACGTCTCTGCGACATACCTGCCTTGCTGAATGGCCACAGCCGCCAAACCGGGCAGTGGCTCGCCTTTTTCATCGTTAAGCGCAGCCAGATCACCGATGACAAATATATTCGGTTGGGTTCGCAAACTGAGATCAGGCTCGACCAGAACTTTACCGGCCTTATTGATCTCAACTTCGGTTTTTTCAGCCAAAATTTTGCCCCAAGGCGAAGCTTTAATGCCAGCCCCCCACAGTACCGTCTGGGTGTCGATCGCCTCTTCGGGTTTGTCTTTGCCCCGGCGCACCCGAACAACGCCATCCTGAATATCGGTCACCATCGTCCCGGTTTGCACTTCCACCCCCAGCTTCTCCAGTGACCGTTGCGCTTTAGCGGACAGATCTTCTGGATACGGCGGCAGAACTCGATCGAGGGCCTCAAGTAGAATAATCTTGGTATCGGCTGAGGAAAGGCGGCGGAAATCTTCATTAACGGTTGTGCGGGCTAACTCAGCCAGAGAGCCGGCCAACTCCACCCCGGTAGGTCCACCCCCAACCACTACAAAGGTCAACCAGGCCCGCCGTTTAATTGGATCAGGTTCCCGCTCGGCTGCTTCCAGGGCCAGAAAGATGCGGCGGCGGATCTCCAGGGCATCTTCAATAGTTTTAAGACCAGGGGCTTTTTCAGCCCACTGCTCATTGCCGAAATAGTGATGGCTTGACCCCGTAGCCACAATTAAGCTGTCGTACGGGACCTCTCCATCAAGGAGGATAACTTTGCGGTCTACCGAATCAACGTCAATGGCTTCAGCTTTGAGGACGGTCACGTTTTTAGAGTGACGAACCACCGCTCGCAACGGGTGAGCAATGTCACCCGGTGACAGCCCTCCGATGGCCACCTGATAAAGTAGTGGTTGGAAGAGGTGAAAGTTCCGCTTATCAATCAGCGTGACCTCAAAATCAGTTTGGCCTAAACGCTTGGCCGCGTTCATTCCGCCAAAACCACCCCCTATGATCACAACACGGTGTTTCATTCTTGTTATTCTCCTTTCAATCCCTTTCCATTATATTTTGACCGGGGTGATTCGGTTACACTAAGTGGAATAATTTCAATCCCCGGCTCGGGCTATTTTTTTCTAGGCCGGAACAGTCCAACTGGGTTAGTTCGCGCTTCTTAATCGCCACCAGAAGGAGCTATAACCTCAGCGGCTTATTTAGCTCTCTTTACCCGGCAAAATTACTAGACCTGGTCTAGCCCGCCGCTCAAAGATCTGCTAGGGTTAAGATCTGATGAAAATAGTGCTGTTGGTCTTCGTCTTAGGGCTGTCCACCCGGTTTCTTTCCAGTTGTACTTTTCCGCAAGACCCCCATCGTACCCTCGACACGGTTCGAGGCGGCACGCTACGGGTTGGGCTGGTGGACAACGCGCCTTGGGCCAAACAAGGCAGAGAGGACCAAGCCAGCGGAGTCGAGGTTGACCTGGTTAATCAGATGGCTGACGATTTGGATGCGGAAGTGAACTGGGTCTGGGGTTTAGAGCAAGACCATATGACCGCTTTGGAAAATTTCGAGCTGGACCTGGTGATTGGCGGTCTAACTCAATCAACACCGTGGCAAGCTCACGTGGGTCTGACCAAATCTTACTTTGAGAACGAGATTAGCGTTGGTGTTCCACCAGAGCGTGAAACTATCAGCACTCTCGATGGTCAAGAAGTGGCCGTAGAAATAGGTGCAGCCACGGCTGCTTACCTGGAAAAAGAAGGCGCTATTCCGGTCCGTGTCTTGCACCCTGAAGAAACGGGCCTTCCCGTGGCGGCAGCCGCGTGGCAGCTTGAAAGTTGGGGCTTCCAGCTTACTGAATTCAAGCTGCACGAGGAACACCATGTTTTGGCCTTGCCCCCGGGGGAAAACGCCTGGTTGACTTACCTGGAAGATTTTCTAACTGTTCAGCAGTTTCAAATTAGAGAGCAACTAATTGCGGAGGACTCAGGTGAGAGTTCGTGAACCGTACAAATTGCCGCCGGAGCAGCGAGAAAAACAAAAACGAGCAGAGAAGCTAGAGTGGGCGACGCTTGGCTTTCTGGTGACCATTGTGGTCATTATGTATCTGACTATGGGTGGTTCGCAAGCCATGAAAACGGCTTGGATTGAAGATATGCTCGGTTTCATCCCGCCTCTTGTCTTTCTCGCCTCTCTTCGCTTTCACAAAAAAGCCCCCAATGAACACTTTCCTTACGGTTACCGACGGGCCAATCTGCTCGCCTTCCTCTGTGCAGCGACCGCTTTATTTGCCATGGGCCTTTATCTGTTCTATGACGCGGCCACCAGCCTCCTTTCGCAAGAACATCCGACCATTGGCACTGTTACGATTTTGAGCCAGCAAATCTGGTTGGGCTGGTTGATGATTGCCGCCTTGGTCTATAGCGCCGTTCCTTCCCTAGTTTTGGGCCGTAAGAAGATACCGCTGGCCCGAGAATTGCATGAAAAAGTGCTCTATGCCGATGCCGATATGAATAAAGCGGATTGGCAAACGGCTGTCGCGGCTATTATCGGCATCTTAGGCATTGGCCTGGGTTGGTGGTGGGCCGATGCAGCCGCAGCCGGCCTGATTTCCCTTAGCATCATCTATGATGGCTTCACCAACCTTAAACGGAGCCTGGCCGCCCTAATGGATCAGCGGCCAACAGAGGTGGACGGCGATGACGAGGCGCCCATTGTCGCCAAACTTCGCGATCAGCTCCAATCGTTGGACTGGGTAGCCGAGGCTGATGTGCGCTTACGCGAGGTGGGCGATGTCTATAGCGGGGAAGCTTATGTGGTCCCACACCCCCATCTCAATGGTGACCTGGTGGACAAAGTGCGAGAAGCATCCCGGGTAGCAGATAACTGTGACTGGCAAATTTATGATGTCGTCATCATGCCTGTGCGTTCCCTGCGACAAGAAGATATCGATTAAGGTTCTCCGCCTTACCATAGACCCAGTGAGTCAGATTTAATTTACCATGGAAAACTTCTTTGACTGGTTGCTAGGCTTAAACGAAGAGACCTTAACGGTCTGGCAAGTGGCGGTGCGGGGGCTCCTTGTTTACTCTAGCTCTTTGCTGCTGGTTCGCGTTGCCGGCAAACGATTCTTTGGCGAGCATACCGCCTTCGATGTCGTCCTGGGAATTATCCTGGGCTCGGTCATGAGCCGGGCCATTAACGGCTCGGCTCCATTTTGGGGCACCGTGGTTGGTGGCTTAACGTTGGTTCTGATGCACCTGATTCTGGCCACGGTGACCTTTTACTATAGTAGACTTAGCCTGGTGGTAAAAGGCCAATCCGACCAACTGGTAGATGAAGGGCACGTGCTTGATAAAGCGTTGCGGCACAATCGCATCGGGCAGAACGACCTGTTGGCCGCCCTGCGCAAGAATGGGCATACTTCAGACTTTAGCCGGCTGAAGGCTGTTTATATGGAACGCGATGGCAGCATCAGCGTTATTCCGGCTAAACGAGAACCCCAGGTGATCGATATCGAAGTCCACGAGGGAGTCCAAATTGTGCGCATTGAGATGCAGTAGCCGGCTCGCCTCGCGAACCGGTTAAGCTAATGGTTTGCGTGGGGACTTCCGGTTGGAGCTACGATCACTGGTATGGCGTGCTGTACCCGCATGGCCTGCCGGCCAGCCAACGCCTCGATCAGTATATCCAACGGTATGACACGGTGGAACTGAACAGCAGCTACTACCGCTGGCCGGCCGACTCTACCTTTGCCCGGTGGCACAAACGGCTACCCGAAGGCTTTCGCATGTCTGTGAAAGCCCCTGGTGGCTTAACCCATATCAAAAAGCTATACGGTCCCGAGCGCTGGCTAGGCCGGATGAGACGAGGGCTGGCCTACCTGGGACGGAAACGCGGTATTTTACTGGTGCAACTCTCGCCGCACTTTGGCTCTGACTACGCCCGGTTAGCCTATTTCTTGGCCCAACTGCCGGCCTGGTTAAAGGTCGCGGTCGAGTTTCGCCACCCCAGTTGGCATCAAGAAGATGTTTTTCAACTTCTTGAACAGCACCAAGCCGCTTATTGTGTGATGAGTGGCGCCCACCTTCCCTGTATTTTGCGGGCCACCACTTCCTTTGTCTACATCCGGCTGCATGGCCCTGATCCCCACCATCTGTATGGAGGCTACTATACCCCTGACGACTTGCGGTGGTGGCGCGATAGAATTTGGGAGTGGCAGGCGCAGCAGCGGGATGTATTTGTCTACTTTAATAATGACGGCCATGGCCACGCGGTTCGCAACGCCGATACCTTGAAGTGGCTGTTAAACCCCTAAGGTAGATCCCCTACCCTTTCCACAATTTGCCCTCAAATCTAACCTTATTGAAGAAATTGAGTTATAATCTTGTCTTGTCTAGCTATTGACTATTTTTATCGGACTTTAGTAAACTATGAGTTCGGAAGATATTAATATCTTGTTGGTTGAAGATGACGAAGTTGATGCCGAAGCTGTCGTCCGTGCGTTGCAGCGCCTAAACGTTAAGAACCCGTTGACCATTGTCACCGATGGTCTGGAAGCCCTCAACGTGTTACGCGGCGAGGCCGGGCGCGCGCCGTTACCACGACCCTATATTATTTTGTTAGACCTCAATATGCCCCGGATGAATGGCATAGAGTTTTTGGATGCTTTGCGACAAGACCCTCAGCTCAAGCGAAGTGTTGTCTTTGTCCTCACCACTTCCAACCGGCCCGCCGACAAGATAGCCACTTACGATCGTCATGTCGCCGGTTATCTGGTCAAATCCAGAACAGGCGCGGATTTTTCCGAATTGATTATGCTGTTGGATTGGTATCAACGTGTGGTCGAATTTCCCCCCTCCTGAGTTCCTTTTGTCCACGTAGGTAGGCAAAAAGATTATTTTCTGACCAACTGGGCTACCTGGGTTATACTCCCTTCATCAAGTTAAAACTGCCCATTCCGGTATTGGATCCCCTTCCCCTATCTCCTAGAATAAAAACATCCGCTTCTAAAATTGATCAAGGCTGGTTACCTATGGAAAACCTTTTACAAACAGAAACCCTCATTATCGAACTGCTGGTGGTTGCTTCTCTGGTCGCCATCGTCGCGCAGCGGATCAAGCTGCCCTACACGGTTGCTTTGGTCTTGGTTGGCTTTGCCTTAACCCTGTTTGGCAGCACCCGCTTCGATCTAACCAAAGATCTCATTCTGGCTATCTTTCTACCGCCGCTGCTGTTCGAAGCTGCCTTCCATGTTGACTTTCAAGCCCTGCGCCGGTCCCTAAAAACTATTCTGCTGTTGGCCATCGTCGGCGTCTTAATCAGCGCCTTTATTGTGGGCGGTCTGGTTTCAAGCTTCACGACGTTAAGTTTTGTAGGCGCCCTGTTGTTCGGCACCCTGATTGTGGCGACCGACCCGGTTGCAGTGACGGCGCTCTTCAGCTCACTGGGCGCACCCAAACAGTTGAGTACCATTGTCGAGGGTGAGAGCCTGTTCAACGATGGGGCTGCCATTGTCCTGTTCAATATCGTCTTAGGGGTGGCTTTAACCGGCGAGTTTAGCCTGGCCACCGGTCTCCTTGAGTTCGCTTGGGTTTCACTGGGAGGCATTGGGATAGGCTTAGGCCTGGGCTGGTTGGCTGCTCAGCTCATCGCCCGTGTTGATAACTACTTAATCGAAACAACAATTACGGCTGCCCTGGCCTTCGGCGCGTACCTTGTCGGCGAAGAAATTCATGTCAGTGGAGTGCTGGCCGTGGTGGCGGCCGGGATCTTGAACGGCAACTTCGGCACGCGCGGGATGTCTGCCTCCACCAAAATCGTCCTCTTTAATTTTTGGGAATATGTCGCGTTCCTGGCTAACTCCCTCATTTTTCTCCTGATTGGCCTGGAGGTAGAGTTTAGCCTGCTAAGTCAGCACTTTATGGCCATTTTAATTGGTTTTGCCGCAGTTATGGTCGCCCGTGTGATCGTTATTTATGGCCTTGGCCATTTCCTTAATACTCTGGGCATTGACGAGGGCTTATCCCTGCCTTACCAACACGTGTTAACCTGGGGAGGGCTGCGCGGCGCGGTCAGTTTGGCTCTGGCCTTAGGTTTACCCTTCTCCCTAGGTGAAACCCGGGAAATGATTTTGGCTATGACCTTTGGGGTTGTCCTCATCATGTTATTGGCCCAAGCCACCACTATGGAGTGGCTGCTCAAGCGGTTGGGGCTGGTGGGCCGGCCTAACCTTGAAGTTGAATACGAACTTCAGCGGGGCAAACTGCTGACCGCTCGAGCGGCTCGCCGCCAGCTTGAGGAGATGCATGATCGGGGTGAGTTATCGGCCAAGACCTGGGAGACGCTCCAGGACGAAGTATCAACCGCAGAGCAGACCGCTTATCAAGAGTTGCAAGAGCTGGTTCAAACTCACTCCGATTTGGAAGCTTTAGAACTGGAGAGCACCCGCCGCGAACTCTTATTCACCCGCCGGGCAGAGCTAAGCAAGCTGCGCCGTACCGGCCTGCTTGAGGAAGAAGCCTTCGATCAGCTTGCTGAAAAGTACGACCGAGCCCTCCATGAACTGTCGAACCCCGAGCCTTAAGCGTAACACGAAATTCACGAAACGG
>CALMIS010000376.1 GCA_937864185.1 uncultured Chloroflexota bacterium | reverse complement strand
GTCTATTTCCTCTCAATCTTCAACTTTTTTACCTGATCAAATAAATCACTGCTAAACCAATAGCTAGCCAGGCTGGTCTACTACGAGGTAGACCTTCGAACGGAGGGAGTCCAATGCTGCCCCTGATCCGTCATGCCGCTTTACCCAAAAAATCGTCGTTTAAGGACGACGATTTTTTTGTTTTTCTTTGTGAAAAAATACACAACTAATCAACCTGGAAAGTGAGGCTGAGTAATGAGCCACGGCGTTAAAGCGATTGGCTACTGGCAAGTCGGTTCCCAGCGGTGGAGCCTGATCGAAAAAGAGATCATCGAAGAAACCCCCTTGGCCCTCTTCATCAACGGTCAAGAGTGGCTAACCGTCATGTGTACACCAGTCCAAATCGAGGAATTTGTGCTGGGTTTTCTGGCGGCGGAAAAAATCATTACTCATCTTGAAGATATCAGTTTGCTCGATATCACCCACCAGGGCCGGGTGGCTGATGTCTGGCTGCGCCACCAAGTCACGCTGCCGCGCCGCCAAACCCTGACCAGCGGCTGCGCCGGCGGGACCACCTTCGCCGATTTGGAGGCCATGCGGCCCCCGGTTCAGGCCGAGCGCCAGATTACGATCGAGCAAGTTTTTGGCTTGATGGAGCAACTCCAACAGGCCGCCCACATTTATCAGCGCAGCCAGGGGGTCCACACCTCGGCTTTGAGCGACGGTCAGCGGCTGCTGGTCGTGGCCGAGGATGTGGGCCGGCACAACACCCTGGATAAAGTCCGGGGCGGCTGCTTGCAGCAAGGGCTGCCCACCGAAGGGCATCTCCTGCTGACCACCGGGCGAATCAGTTCGGAGATGCTGCGCAAAGCCGCCGATATGGAAATCCCGATTGTCATCTCTCGGACCTCGCCCACCAGCCTGTCACTGAGCTTGGCCCGGGCCTGGGGCATCACCGTCATCGGTTATGTCCGGGGCCGGCAACTGCGCGTCTATTCCGAGCCGCGGCGGGTGGGCTTGCCGACCCTGGCTGGCGCGCCTGGAACCAATGGGCACTGCCGGGTAATGGAATGAGCTCAAGTTCAGCCATTGCCCGATTTTTCAACCTGTAAAGTGGCTCAAAGGAAAGGATAGGAGAGACACGATGAAATTATCCAGAAGGCAGTTTTTCAAAGTTGGCGGGTTGACCGCCGCGCTGGTGGGTGCCGGCCTGGAGGCGCATCCGGCCGCCGCGGCGATGGCGCCGCTGACCAAGCAGCGGCTGCGGTGGACCAAGGAGACGCCGACCATCTGCCCCTACGACGCCTCCGGCTGCGGCTTTATCGTCTACACCGATGACGCCGGCCAGATTATCAACCTGGAAGGCAACGGCGATCACCCCATCAATCGGGGCGGAGCCTGCGCCAAAGGGGCCACCATGTCGCAGCTTCACGACAACGACCGCCGCCTACAGAAACCGTTGTACCGGGCTCCCGGCGCCGCGGAATGGGAGGAAAAATCGTGGGATTGGACCCTGGACGAAATTGCCAAGCGGATCAAGCGGACTCGCGACGCCAACTGGATCGCCACCGACGAGGCCGGCACCCCCGTTAACCGGACTGAAGCGATCGCCTCGATTGGCGGTTCGGCCCTAGACAACGAGGAGTGTTATCTGCTGGCCAAGGCCATGCGCTCCATGGGCCTGGTTTTCCTGGAACATCACGCTCGCCTCTGACACTCTTCTACTGTCGCCAGTTTGGCGGAAACTTTTGGCCGTGGGGCAATGACCAACCATTGGAACGATATCCCGAATGCCGACGTGATCCTGATTATGGGGGCCAATCCGGCCTCCAACCATCCGGCCTCATTTGGGCACATTATGGATGGCCTGGATCAAGGCACCACCCTGATTGTCGTTGACCCCCGCTTTACCCGGTCGGCTACCCTGGCCGATATCTACGCCCCGCTCCGGCCCGGCACGGATATCGCCTTCCTGGGGGGCATGATTCGCTACGTGATGGCCGACATGGAACAGAACCTTGACAATTACAACCTGACCTATATCACGGAGTACACCAATGCCGCCTTCTTGCTCACGCCTGATTATCAAGGCCCGGCCGAGCTTGAAGGGATGTTCTCCGGCTTTGACCCGGAAAAGAAAACTTACGATAAAGCCACCTGGAAATTTCAGGTGGATGAAAACGGGTTGGTCAAGAAAGATAAGACCTTGCAGGATCCCAATTCAGTCTTTCAGATTGTCAAACGCCATTACGAACGTTACACCCCGGAACGAGTCAACCAAATTACCAGCACGCCCACGGAACTCTTTTTGAAGATTTGCGAGCTGATGGCCGCCACCGGCCGACCGGATAAGGCGGCCACGATAATGTATGCGATGGGCTGGACACAGCACACCTACGGCACGCAAAACATCCGGGCCGCCGGCATCCTCCAGTTGTTACTGGGCAATATGGGCGTGGCCGGTGGCGGCATTAACGCCCTGCGTGGCGAGAGCAACGTGCAAGGCTCCACCGATTACGCCCTTCTGTTTGAGACCCTGCCCGGCTATCTGCGCATCCCGGTTAATACCGATACGAACCTGGCCGCCTACCTGGAGCGAACTGTGCCCAAAACCACCGAGCCGCAGAGCGCCAACTGGTGGCAAAACGAGCCGAAGTATATCGTCAGCTTGCTCAAAGCCTGGTGGGGAGCGGCGGCCACCCAAGAGAACGACTTTGCTTTTCACTATCTGCCCAAAATCCCGGCCGGTAGCAATTACTCCTGGCTAAAGATGTTCCACGAAATGGCCGCGGGTAACCTCAAGGGCATGATGGTCTGGGGGCAGAATCCGGCGGTCTGTGGGCCGGACTCCAACTTTGAACGCAGCGCCCTGGACCAATTGGAGTGGCTGGTCGTGGTCGATTTGTTCGAGACCGAGACGGCCACCATCTGGAAACGCCCCGGCCTCAACCCGGCCGACAATCAGACCGAGGTCTTTGTTTTGCCGGCCGCCTGCTCTTTTGAAAAAGAGGGCAGCATTACCAACAGCAGCCGGCTGATGCAGTGGCGCTACAAAGCGGTCGAGCCGCCCGGCGAGGGCAAACCCGATCTATGGATTCTGTCTCATCTGATGCAGCGGTTACGCGCCCTCTATGAAGCCGAGGGTGGCCCCCACGCCGAGGCGCTAACCCAATTGGTCTGGGATTACGCCGAGGAGCCTGATCCGCAGCAGGTTTCGCGCGAGATCAACGGCTACGCCCTGGCAGAGGTGGTGGACAAAGACGGCAACCTTATCGCCGCCGCCGGTCACCAGATCCCCGGCTTTGCCAACCTGACCGATGATGGCAAGACGGCCTGCGGTAACTGGATTTACTGCGGCCACCATATCGAGAAAGAGGGCCAGGTGCTCAACCTGGCCGAACGACGCGACTTGACCGACTCCTCCAACATCGGCCTGTTTCCCAATTTCGGCTGGAGCTGGCCGGCCAACCGCCGGATCATCTATAACCGGGCCTCCGTGGATTTGAACGGGCAGCCCTGGAACCCCAACGCCCCGGTCATCTGGTGGGATGCGGCCACTCAAAAGTGGCTGGGCGACGTGCCGGATGGCGGCGCGCCCCCACTGGCGGTAGACCCGGAGAAGGGGAAGTTGCCGTTCATTATGAAGGCCGATGGGGTGGCCTCGCTCTTTGGGCCGGGCCTGGCCGATGGCCCCCTGCCGGAACATTACGAACCGTGGGAAAGTCCGGTGGAAAACTTGATGTCCAAAACCCAGACCACGCCCAACCTCAAAGCCTGGGGGAAACCCAACAAGGGCGAGGTCGATAAATACCCGGTTATCGCCACCAGCTACCGGCTGACCGAACACTGGCTATCCGGGGGGATGACCCGGAACCTGCCCTGGCTAGTTGAAACCTTCCCGAACATGTTCGTGGAACTCAGCCCGGACCTGGCCGCCGAGCGCGGCATCAAGGAGGGTGACTGGGTGGTGGTCGAGTCGGCCCGCGGGACGCTCAGGGCTCAGGCGGTGGTCACCCGGCGGGTCCAATCGTTCCAGATCAACGGCAAAACCATCCACCAGGTCGCTATGCCCTGGCACTTTGGCTATGCCGGCCGGGCCACCGGCGACAGTGCCAACCTGCTAACGCCCGGAGTTGGCGACGCCAATACCGGCATCCCGGAGTACAAAGCCTTTTTATGTGACATCAAATTAGCCTAGCCGGCCTGAATAGATGGAGATGATGAAAAATGTCTAAAGGAATGTTAATCGATTTAACGCGCTGTATTGGCTGCCGGGGCTGCCAGTTGGCTTGCAAGCAATGGAACGGATTGCCCGCCGAAGAGACCAGTTTTGGTACGGCCTGGAGCAATCCGGGCCGGCTTTCGGCCAAAACCTGGAACACCATCGACTTCCGGGAGGTTGACGGCCCGAATGGCAGTTTTTCCTGGACGTTTGTCAAGCGTATGTGCATGCACTGCCACGACGCCGCCTGCGTTTCGGCTTGCCCGGTGGGCGCCCTCTACCGGAGCGAGGCCGGGGCGGTCCTGTATGAGGGTGCTCGCTGCATCGGCTGCCGCTACTGCCTGGTGGCCTGCCCCTTTGATGTACCCGGTTTTGAGTGGGACACGCCCGATCCGTACATCAAGAAGTGCACGTTCTGCGCCGACCGGATTGGAATGGGCTGGGAGCCGGCCTGCGCCAAGACTTGCCCGACGAACGCCGTGATCTTTGGCGAGCATGAAGAAATGCTGCGCGAAGCGCGCCGGCGAATTGCCGCGAAGCCTGATAAATATATAGACCACATTTACGGCGAGCACGAGGCCGGCGGCACCTCGGTGCTGTACCTATCAAGCGTGCCTTTTGACCAGTTGGGCTTTCCGGCCGTGCTGCCGGAAAAATATCCCGACCTGGCCTGGGCGTCGCTCTCCAAAGTGCCGGGTACTATCGTCGGCCTGTCGGTCTTGATGGGCGGGATGACGTATATCATTCAACGCCGGCAGCAAATGGAAGAGGCCGAACGAGAGCGCGCCGCGGCAATGTTACCTGGGGAAGGTCACGAATTATGACAACCGAAGCGATGTCTGTTCCGGCAGCCAGCCGGCCGGTTTCCAAGCTGGCCCTGTTTGGTGGCGTTACGCTGGCCGTCTTACTGGTCTTGGGCGCAATAGGGACTTGGCTGCGCTTCACCCAGGGCTTGGGCGCCGTCACCAACCTGAATGACAATGTGCCGTGGGGAATTTGGATTGGGCTGGACATTATGGGCGCGGTGGCCCTAGCGGCCAGCGGCTTTGTGGCTGCCTTTACGGCCCACGTCATGCGCATCGAACGCTACCACGCCCACGTGCGAGGCGGCGTGCTGGCCGCCCTTCTAGGCTATGGTTTTTTACCGATCGCGCTGCTGTTTGACGTCGGGCGGCCGCTGTCGCTGTGGCACCCGATTGTGATGCCCAACATTCATTCGGTCATGGCTGAGGTGGCCCTGTGCGTCGGCTTGTATACCACCGTCCTGGCCCTGGAATTCAGCCCGGTTGTGCTGCGCCGGCTCAACTGGCGCGGCCCCCTGCAAATCATCAACCGGCTTTACATCGTCTTCGTCATTACCGGGGTGGTGCTGTCCGTGCTGCATCAGTCCTCGCTGGGGGCGCTCTATTTGTTAGCCCCCACCAAACTGCATCCCCTCTGGTATTCGGAACTACTGCCCTATGAATTTCTGATCACCGCCGTTACCGCCGGCCTGGCTATGCTCATCATCGAGGCCACGTTCCTCCTCCCGGCCGAGAGTCGCACCCGCCGCCGCAATCTGCCCCAGTTGGGCGAGTATGCGGCCGTCCTGTTACTGACCTACCTGGCTGTCCGTTTGGCCGACATCTGGGTTCACGACCGGTTTGCGATCGGGCTGGATTTGGAGACAGCCTTCTTTCTGGCCGAACTTGGCCTGGGCGTCATCCTGCCGGCCGTTCTTTTCTTTGTGCCGGCAGTGCAGCGCAGCCGGCGCGGGGTGTTCTGGGCGGCTTGCCTGGTTGTCTTCGGCGTGCTTCTTTATCGCGGCAATGTGGCCGTCACCGGCCTAATCGCCTACACCGGGGAGGTCTACTTTCCTTCTTTCTGGGAAATCGTCATTACCTTGGCCTTGATTGCGGCGGAAATAGCTCTATTTATCTGG
>CALMIS010000375.1 GCA_937864185.1 uncultured Chloroflexota bacterium | reverse complement strand
AACGCCCCCCCAGGGGGGTTTTTTTGGAGCAGGGCGTGGTAAAGTTGTGGGCCCCTTTTCCCCGTTTGGCTCCCCCAGAAGCCCCCCCCGCCGTTTTGCACTTGCTCCAGCAGCCAATTAGCTTTCTTTTCAGCTTCAGTTTGAACCTCATCCGCCACAAATTGAACCAAGCGCAGATGAATAATTTTGTCCGGCTGGTACGCTGCCGGCGTACAGAAATAATGTCCGGCCGGGCCAATGGTCAGCAAGCTGGGATAGGCGTTTAACTCAAGCCCAACAGCCTCGTCTATCCCGGCAAAAGCCTGAGCCAACTCCTGTCGCCGGGCCTGAGGCAGTGTAGCCGAGAGCAGAATGACTGAACTCCCTAGCGCCGACAGCCAGGTTAGCATACGCTTGATGATGGTGGTCATATAGGTATCGTAGGCATGAACCTCATCCAGGATAATCGTTTTGCCGGCCAGACCAATCATCCGTAGGGCATTGTGGCGCACGTTTAGGGCCGAAAGTTCGGCCTGGTCGATGGTGCCCACGCCGATGGGGGCTAACAGCGCCTTCTTCTTGGGCGCAAACCAACTTAAAGCAGGCGACTCTGAGGGAGCCTCCTCCCCCGGTTCGACACTCTGCATCGGCTGAGTGGGTAAATCGTGGTCTGCCAAAAAATCCTGGCCGTGGATCAGCCGGACCAATTCTTGGGGTAAGCCCAGCCGCTCTACCAGATGTATTTGCAGCCGCTCAAACATGGCGTTGCTGGTCGCCGTGGTGGGCAAGGCAATGTACATTTCGTCTGTGCCGCGCCAGGCTCCGATACGCCGGGCCAGGGTGAGTGCCGCCTCAGTCTTGCCTTCGCCGGTGGGCGCCTCCATAATAGTCAGGGTCTGCTGACGCAGTAGATCGTCGGGGATGGCGTCGATAGCCGCTTGCAAGGGACGGGCTTCCAGGATGTCAGTGAATTGAAAAACTACCCCCAAAGATTGGGGGGGAGCTTGCGACCTCAGGCGCACAAAACGTCCGGCGTCACGAACCCGCCGGTAGGCTCGCTCTCGACTCTTGGGAATGTAGTCAGTCAGCGACGTGAGCGGCTCAGGGGTAAAGTAAGCTTCATCAGACCCCAACCAATCGCACAGTATACAAAAACCATTGAGCGCCATTATCGCTGCTGATTGATTACTCGGATTGGGCAACGGATCAGGCCACTGCCCGCACAAATAGCTGCGCAAGATAGTGATGGCTTGTTGCCGAAGCCGAGACCATTCCTCAACTTCCTTGATCCGTTGGAAATCCTGCTGGTGGGATCGTTTGGCATTTTGAAAAACGCCGTGGTGTCCACTGACCATTTCTAGAAAGGCGGCTTTTAAGTTCTCTGGCCAGTCGGTCACAAATTCTTGCAAAACAAGTTGCCCTACCAACGAGTGATGGAGTTCGCGCCCATCTTTTTGATTGGCCTGGCCTAAATTGAATCCTTCACTTCTCAACCGGGACTGCTGATCCCGATTCAACACCTGAAAGGGGACGGAAACTTTACCAATGTCGTGCAACGCAATGACATAAGGCAACCATTCGTACAATGTCTCGGCCTCGGTCTTAAGCGCTTCAGCCAGTACCCGCCGCCAGCGAGATGAGGCGCGAGGGCTAAGCAACTGCTGGGCCACGTGGGCCACGTCAAACATATGGCAAAGGGCCGGATGGAATATTTCCGAGTCTTTGGTGGTTTTGCCCCACAGCCGCAGCAGTCGCGTGTCGATGTTATCGCTCTGTGTGGTCAAGTTGTACGTTTGAGCCAATTTCCAGACATGGGATATGATAGATTTTCGCAACCCCTCCGGCGCCAGCACCTCGCAATCCGCCCCCCAACTTCGGACCCAAGGTACTAAATCGGTCAAATCAGCGACGGTGGCCATCCACTGAACCCAACCGGGTTTATCAGGATCATCCACAATAGGCTTTTGCGAAGGATGCCACTGCGACTCCTTGACTCGCTCGGCGACGTCCGAACTAAAGCGTAATTTGACCTCAATCCGCTGCTCCCCGTGAATAATCGACCAGGCGCTTCTAAGAATATCTAATCCGGGGAATTCAGCCGGGATAGCGTACTCTTCGCGGGTTAAGGTGGCTCGTTGGATACGCTGTAATTTATAAGTCCGCCGATCATTAACCCGGCTGCTGTGCCCAATCACGTAAACCGCAAAGCCTATCGTGCTAGGTTCAAATAAATAAGGCGCAAAGGTTGTCTCAAACGGCTTTTCGTTAAGCGGTTTGTAAACAATCTCTACCTTGCGGCGGTAAATGTAGGCTTGCATCATCGTCCTAAAGACACGAGCATATTGCTCATCACCAGGCCGGTTGGATAGCTCTAAGGCCGCCTGATAGATTTCATGGCCCACCTTGGCATCACCCGTCAAGATTTCAGCCAGACGGGTCAAGGCCAATTGGGCCGCCTCATTGCGTTTGTCGTTCTGTTTCACCAACAGCCGCACGGCCAGGTAAAGCGTCATCGCCTCCTCCGGCGAAAGCTCAAGACCGCGCAGTTTTACGCTTTCATACGGGAGAGCCATCCATAAAGTGCTATTGTCCTCCTTATAAACTTTCCCCTCTTGCTCCAAATCACGCAGGTAATTATTGATGGTTCGTCGCTTATCACCCATGTTTAAGGCATTGGCAATCTCCTGCTCGGTGATCCCAAGTGGCTGACGTTTGATCACCTGGTAAACCAGCTCTTTTTTTTGGTGTTTAGCCGTCTGTCCATAATTGGCCATAAGCCCCTCCTAATTTTCTAAGCTCTGACTCCAGCATAGTCACCAGTTGGAAAATTATCTACCCCTTGAATTTCCAAACCAGCTATTCTTCCTTAAACCATGACCGGCCTTCCTTATAAACTTTGCCGTCCGTTTCCAAAACGCGCAGATAATTATTTAAGGTTCGCCGACCCCAACCCAACTCCTCGGCTAACTCAGCCTCACGCAGGCCAAAAAAGTGTTTACCCAACATCCGCAGCACCAAATTCTCCTTGTCAGGTTTTTCTCCCTCGCGTAAACGGGCCATTTGCTCCTCCTGAAAGTGATATTGACATCTACTTCCAGGGTAAAGACCCGTTGGAAAATTTTGTTCCAACCTGACCAGGGAGCCTGCCTCAGCAGGCTGGTCACTAACGTAACCGGGCGGTTC
Source organism: uncultured Chloroflexota bacterium (assembly GCA_937864185.1). Taxonomy (GTDB): domain Bacteria; phylum Chloroflexota; class Anaerolineae; order 4572-78; family J111; genus JAGRBY01. The sequence goes on along the minus strand of CALMIS010000375.1, from coordinate 100 downwards.
AAAGCTCGATAACCCCCTCCCTCCACTCTATCACCTCTCCCCTACCGTGACAACCACAGCTTTACTGGGCAATGTGACAAATGTGGACGGATGCACGCTC
>CALMIS010000374.1 GCA_937864185.1 uncultured Chloroflexota bacterium | reverse complement strand
AAGACCGGGATTTGGTTAAACAGGGGGGTGAAGATAACCCATTTCCTCCCCTCTTAACTTTGGAGAAACCGGCCCCCCCCCCCCCCCGGCCCCCCGCCGATGGCCCCCAGCAGCAACATAATCGGGATGAGGAGGACGGCGGGCCAGGTACTCAGGGTCAAAGCGGCCACGCTGCCAAACAGGGCGCCCATAAAATATTGCCCCTCACCGCCGATGTTCCAGACCCGGGCCCGGAAGGCCACCGTCAAGCCCAAGCCGACCAGCAGCAGCGGCGCCGCTTTGAGGGCCGTCTCGGTCAGTTGCCGCTGCCCGCCAAAAGCGCCGCGCAGCATGGCCGTGTAAGCGGTGCCGACCTCGGCCCCGGCCAGGCGAATCAAAACGGCGCCGATGAGCAAACCGACCGCGATCCCGATCAGCGGCCCGGCCAGGACCCGCAGCCAGGCGACCGGGGTGAAGCCGGGCGCGGTGGATTTAAGGGGCGTGGCCGCCGAGTCCGGACTCATGAGCTTGTTCCCACCTTGGTTCCAGCCATCATCAAGCCGAGATCGTGAACATCGGCCGTGGCCGCGTCGACCAGGCCGACAATTTGACCTTCGTACATAACGGCAATCCGATCGCTGAGGGCCAGAATTTCCTCCAACTCCGTCGAGATCAGCAGAATAGCCACTCCGGCCTCGCGCTGCTCCAGCAAGCGGTGATGGATATACTCGATGGCGCTAACATCCACGCCGCGGGTCGGCTGGGCGGCCAGTAAAACGCGGGGTTGGCGACTTAGCTCCCGGGCCACGATCAGCTTTTGGGCATTGCCGCCGGACAAAACTCCGGCCCGGCTGTCGACGGAGGCGGTGCGCACATCAAAGGCGCTGACCAACTGCTCGGCGGCCTGGCGCACGGCTCGCCAGTTGAGCCAGCCGCGCACGGTAAAGGGCGCTTCGTTGATGCGCTGCAAGAAGAGATTCTCGGCCACGCTGAAGTCGGGCAGGAGGCCCATGCGGTAGCGGTCGGAGGGAATGTGGGCCAGGCCGGCCCGGTGAGTCTCTTGTACCGGGCGATGAGTCGTCTCCTGGCCGCAAATGGTGATTTGACCTTGGGTCACCGGCCGCAGTCCGGCAATGACCTGCTCCAACTCGCTTTGGCCGTTGCCATCCACCCCGGCTACCCCCAGGATTTCGCCGGCCCGGACCTCGAGGCTAACCCCGCGCAGAGCCGGCAGCCCCCGGTCGTTATCGGCCCAGACTGCCTCGACTTGCAGGCGCGGCTCGGCCGGTTGGGCCGGGCCTTTCGTTACTTTGAGCAGCACCTCCCGGCCGACCATCATGCGGGCCAGGGTGCGTTTGTCAACGTCGGCGGCGGAAACCGTGGCCACCAGCCGGCCATCGCGCAGGACGGTGATGCGCTGGCTGACGGCCAAAACTTCATCGAGCTTGTGGGAGATGAAGATGATCGACTTCCCTTCCGCCGCCATCTGCTGCAAGATGCGGATCAGCTCCTCGGCCTCCGGCGGGGTGAGGACGGCGGTCGGTTCATCCAAAATCAAGACTTCGGCCCCGCGATAGAGGGCCTTCAGAATCTCAACCCGCTGCTCCTCACCCACGGACAGCTTCCAGACCTCGGCCTCGGGGTGGATGGAGAGACCGTACCGCTCAGACAGGGCCCGCAGCCGCTGGTGGACGGCCGCCGTCTTTTCCAGCAGCGGCTCTCGCGGCGACGGCTGGCCCAGGATAATGTTGTCGGCGACGGTTAGGCTGTTGACCAGCATAAAGTGTTGGTGAACCATGCCCAATCCCTGGGCGATGGCTTCGCGGGGGGAAGCAAAGGCCACCTGACGGCCACGGAGATAAACTTCGCCGGCCTCGGGTGCGTACAAGCCATAGAGGATGTTCATCAAGGTCGTTTTGCCGGCTCCGTTTTCACCCAGCAGGGCGTGAATCTCGCCGGGCCGGAGCTCAAAATCGACCCCGTCATTGGCCAGCACGCCGGGAAAGCGTTTGACAATCCCGCGCATCTCGACCACAAGGTTGGGATTTGGGGACAAAGCAGTCTCCCTTAAAAATACCCCGCCCGGTGTAGGGGCGTAAAATTTTACGCCCCTACACCGGATCAATTTTCTTTTGAGGTGATGGTTACGAGGTTAACCTCGTAACCATCAGGGACTCTATTAGCGTTTATTCAGGTACAAACGGAACTTCAAACTCCCCGGCCGCGACTTGGGCCAGGATCTGATCAACGGCCTCGATAGCCTCTGCCGGAATTTGGTCTTTCAAGGCCTCGTTGTAGTCCACCAGCATGGCGCCTTCGGCCAGGCCGTAGGTGTAGTAGGGATTGTCGAAGGTGCCGGCGGCCGTATCGGCCAGCATCTGGTTGAACATCGGCTCCAGGTTCCACTTCAGGTTAACCAGGACGACGTCCGGGCCGTTTTCGGTCATATCGCCGACGTAGCCGGTGACGTAGCCGCCTCGCTCCTTGGCCGCTTCGATCGCGCCCAAGGCCGGCCCCTCGCCGCACTCAATCCAAAAATCGACCCCGGCATCGGCCTGGGCCAGGGCCGCCTCTTTGGCTTTGGCCACATCGACCCAATCGCCAACCGCGGTCTGGATCAAGGTCGCTTCAGGGTTGACCGTTTGGGCCCCTTGCAGCAGCGCTTCGCCCATAGCGTGGCAAACCGGGATGTCAAAGCCGTAAAGGGCGCCCAGAACCCCGCTTTCGCTCATATGGCCGGCAATAATGCCGATGGGATAGGCGGCCTCATAGAAAGGCTGGGCGTAGTCGGCCACATTCGTGGCGGTGCGCTCGATGCCGCCGGCCCAGGCAAAGTTGACCTCGGGATACTCTTCGGCCACCTGGAACGTGGCATCCTGGTAGCTGAAGGAGTGGGCGACAATCATATCAAAGCCCTGGTCGGCGTATTCGCGCAGCACCCGGGCCACGTCGGCATCGGCCACGCTTTCCGAGAAGGCGATCTCGGTGCCGGTGGCTCCCACGGCTTGGATGGCGTCGTAGCCGGCTTCGTTCCAGGAGTTGTCGTCCCAGGGACCGGTCATAACAATGGCCATACTTGGTGCTTCGGTAGCCGGTGCTTCGGCTTGCTCAGCGGCCGGCTCCTCGGTGGCAGCGGGGGCTTCGGCTTGTTCAGCGGCCGGCTCCTCGGTGGCAGCGGGAGCTTCGGCGGCTGGTTCCTCGGGCGCGGCCGGCTCTGCCGCTGGGGGTTGGGCCGCCCCGCCGCAGCCGGCCAGAATGAAGATCAATAGGGTTAAAATCGATACAATAGAGTAGTTTTTGAGACTCATAATTTACTCCTCCTTAGGGTTATACTGAGTCTTAGAGTACGCCAGGCAAACATATTAAACATTGTTCTCGTGGTGCGTAGTGCGTGGGACGTTTAGGTTACGCACTACGTCCCACGCCAAGAATCTAAGTCTTACAACTGTCAGACCGCTCGTTACCTACCCCCTACCATCCGCTTACACATCTCCACCGCGGCGGCGGCGTCCGCGGCGTAACCATCGGCGCCGATTTGCTCAGCCCACTCGGCCGTAACCGAGCCCCCGCCGATGATCAGGCAGTGCTGGCCGCGCAGATCCAACTCGTTGAAAAGCTTGATCGTGTTTTGAATGTTGGGCCGGGTGGTGGTCATCAGGGAAGACATGGCGATCACTTGGGCCTTATGCTGCCGGGCCGCATCAACAAAGGCGCTGGGAGCGACGTTGCGGCCCAGATCGATCACCTCGAAGCCGTGGGCCCGCAGCATGGTGGCGACGATGTTCTTGCCGATGTCGTGGACATCGCCCTGAACCGTGCCAACGATTACGACGCCCAAGGTTTGGGCAGTTTCCCCGCTGGCGGCGATGATCGCTTCCAGTTTCTGGCTGATCCGGGTCGCTACCTGACCGGATAGCATCAACTCCGGCAGAAAAATGTCACCTTCCTGAAACTTTTCCCCGATGGCGCTGAGGGCCGGAATCAAAAGTTGGCTAATGATCTCCAAAGGGTCGTGGCCGGCCTCAAGCTCGTCTTGAATGATCGCTTCGCCTTCATCGCCATCGCCATCCATTAAGACTTCGATTAATTGTTCATAGGTTTCTTCAGAAAAGCTCATGGTCATTATCTCCTGGTCTCGAATCTGTCCCTCACACCGGTAAACCCAACTGCCGGATCTCGGCCTTGACCGTCTCATATTGCTCCAGCCAGCGCGGCTTGGGTTCGACGGTCTGCTCGTCGTAGACCTCCGGGAAGGGATAGCCGCGCTTGGGATCATGCAGGGTCTCGATGTAGCCGCGCATCAACGCCGGCACCAACTCGTTGGCCTGCTGGCGGGTCACACCCACGGCTGCCCGCGAGACCTCGCCGATGAAGCGCGCTTCCAGACCGGTGGTGTGGTCGGTTTTAAAGCCGCCGGTGGTGCCCGCGCCCTGGACGTTAAAGCCGCAGACGGTCTGGACCAGCGTATCGACCGCGCACTCGTAGAGCAGTTCGGTGGTGCCCGGCCCGGACAGGGTGTAGGTGTCGCTTAGCAGCACGATCGGCGTGTTGCGCGACAGCGCCTGCCCAACCATGGCCTGAACCCAGATGCCCAGCGGGTCGGTATTGTTGACATAGTTGAGATGGGTCAGCGAGAACATATGGTAATCGGCGTCATACAAGACCACGCCCAGCAGGTGATCGGCCACGGAGACCAGGGCGGTGCCCTCGGCCCGGCCGCCGACGCCGCCGAGCAGCGGCGTCATCAGATCGACGATCACGCCGCCGACATTGTAGAGGTGCGCCACCCGAGAGAGTTGGTCGTAATCGGTCTTCAGCTCGACCATCTGCGACACCAGGATACCGTCCGTTGAGCGTAAGCCGGCGTTAGGGTCGTAAGCGGCCATCTTGCCGGCGCAGGTCAGCGGCAGAGCGACATCGTTGATGTGCATGCCGGGCCGGCCGGCCTGGCGAACGGCTTCGCGGGCCACGCCGGCATCGCGGCGGGCGCCGAGGATCTCCAGAGGCGTGCCGGGGATGATCTGCTCGCCAAAGTAGGTCGAGACCGAGCCGGCCCCCAGGCAATCGACCAGCGGCTCCTGAGCGCAAGAGAGCAGAATCAGGGGGTGGTAGCGCTCGGAGGCTGGCGTGCCGGTCGGGCCGGAGTGAACGATCGGCCGGTTGGGGTCTTCTACTTGACGGTGGCGCATGACCACCGCGTCCTTGCCCGTCCCCAGCGTCACCGCCGAAGGAGCCTGGGCCAGCCGGCTCAGGACTTCATCGCGGCTAAACTGAATACAGCGCTCGGTAGACTGGCAGTAGACGCCGACCTCGACAAACAGTTGCAGCCCGGCTTGGAAGAGCCGGTCGGCCATATCGTCATCGGCCGGCACCAAGGTTTTAGGATCGTACTTCAGGCCGTACTCCTTGACCAAAGCTTTGATCCGCCGGACCACCTGCAGGTCAAACTCATTCTCTTTCATAAACGGGCCGCGCTGGGCCCGCCTCATCACTTCAATCAGCCAATTATTTTGCATTACTCCTCCGAATACTTAGTCTGGCTGGGTTAGGACAAACCACTTTGAACGCAAAGGCGCTAAGACGCCAAGGGCTTGATTTTTCACTTGCGTCTTTGCTCCTTGGCGCCTTGGTGTTAAATTTTTAGCTGAGGATCAAAAACTAATGGGCTAATCACCTATCTTTAACCCTAGGTGGCTCACCTCAGCTTTCACTTCTTCATAGAGCGCCTGCCAGGCCGGCCGGGGTTTGAGGGTCGTAAGGTCGTACACGGCCGGGAAGGGTTGGCCGATGGGCCGCTGCTCCAGATCGGCCTGGTACAAGGCCACTAACTGCCGAACCAGGGCATCGGCCTCGGGCCGGGTCAGGCCGGCGGCGGCGTGAGCGACTTCGGCGAGCCAGCGCGCTTCCAAACCCGAGACGTGGCCGGGATGAATGCCGGCGGCAGAGCGCGGTCCGATCAGGCCGCAGGCCCCCGAAGCGGTGGCCATCACGGCCATGGCCGCGGCCTCGTACAGCAGGGTGGCCGTGCCTGGACCACCGACCGGGGTGACGACCACATCGGTTAGCAGCCGGCTGTTGCGAGCCAAAGCTTGCTGGGCCACGCTAATGGCCCGGATAATCTCCGGGGTGGTGTTGTTGTCGAAAAAGGGGTGAGCCGGCGAAACCGAGTGGGTGTTGGTCATATAGACCATATGCAGCAAGATGCAGCCGCCGACGATGGCTACCGCCACGCCTTCCGCCCCGCCAACCGAGCCGCCGTAGATGGGGTTGTAGAAGGCGTGGATCAGGCTGTCGGTTTTGATCAAGTGGGCCAGTTTGGTCAGCAGCCCATAATCGGTTTTAAACTCTGAAATCATGGCGATGTGGTGCCAGTCGAAGCGGCTGAAGCCGCCGTAGGAGGTGGCCGATAGTTCGGCCAATTCGGAGACGGCGTTTTCAACACAGCCCAGCGCTAGACCGGGCCGGCCGGCTCGCCGGGCCGCGCTCTTGGTTAGCTCAACTTCGTGCCAGCCGGCTAAGATCTCCCAGGGCGAGCGGCTGCGCAGCTCGCGGCCGTAGACGTGAGAGAGGGTGCAGTTGATGACGGCATCGATCAGCGGCTCTTGGGCATAGGCCTGATGCACCGCCAGATAGATCTCCTCCGGCAGGGGCGTGCCGACGCCACCGCCTTTGATGGTCGGCGGGTTGGGATCTTCGGGGCGGCGTTTGCGCTCGGTGTGGCGATCAAGGCCTTCGCCTAGAGTCACTTCCAGCGGAGCCACGGCCAAGGCGGTCAGGATTTCCTCGCGGCTAAACTTGATCTGGCGCGAGGTACTGACGCAGTAAACGCCTAACTGCTCGGCCAAGGCCAGGCCGGCGGCAAAGACCCGATCGGCCAGGGCGTCATCGGCCGGGATCAGCGTCTGGCCCAAAGCTTTGAAGTCGATCTCGTACTCAATCTGCAACGCGGCCAGGGCGCCGGGCACTTGCAGCATGTCCCACTCTGACTCTTCGACAATGGGCCCGGTTTCGATCCGGTCCAAAATATCCAGCAAACGGGTCGTGTGTCTCATTGGTGTTATCCACTCGAGTATATTTAGCCGGAACAGGCTCGGCTATTGCTTTTTGCGTTCGGCCAGGAGTTGGCGGCAGACCTGGACCGCTTCGACGGCGTCCTCGCCAAAGCCGTCCACCCCGGCCGAGGCCGCCCAATCGCGGGTTACCGCCGCGCCGCCGGCGACCACCAAAAATTTATCGCGCAGGTGGTAACCTGCCAGGAGGTTGATTACATCTTTAATGTAGGGCATCGACGGAGTCAGCAAGGATGAGATGGCGATAATATCGGCCTGTTCGCGCTGGGCCGCTTCGATGAAGGCGCGCGGGCTGACGTTGGTGCCCAGATCGGTCACGGTAAAGCCGTTGACCTGGAGCATCAGGGAGACCATATTTTTGCCAATGTCGTGGATATCGCCCTGACTGGCCCCGATGACGACCCGGCCGAGATTCATAGCTTCGCTGCTTTGAGCCCGAATGGCCGGTTCCAGCACTTCTTTCTGCATCGCTTTGATCACCAACCCGGCTTTCATCAGCTCCGGCAGAAAGATCTCCAGCCGGGCAAAGCGATCGCCAATGTCGGCCAAGACCGGTTCGATAACCGTCTGAAAGAGCTCAACCGGCGTAACCTGTTGGTCCAGAGTCTCGCGGGCCAACTGCACCCCGGCCGCTTTGTCGCCTTGAGTAATGGCTTGCCTCAATCGCTCTTGGAGGTCGTTGATCTGATCGTCCGTTAGATTCATAAACTATTCCCCTGAAGTAACTGAGTTTGCAATGGGGTGGCTGCCGGCTGCTCGGGCGCGTAGCATGGGCGGCCCGGCCGGAGGCCGATCCCCACGATCATACTGATCGATTTAGGCGGCACCATCACCGTTTCGGATAGCAGACTGAGGCCGATGTCGGCCGCCGGTAAATAACGAAACAGCTTGGCCTGCAACTCGAGCGGCCAGCGGCCGATGCCGGGTCGGTACGACGGCGTGGTACGCAGGCCGGCGGCGCGGGCTTGCTTGCTTAGGTCTTGGTGCAGTTGCTGGGCCACAGCCCGGATCCAGAGGGTCCCGATCTCGTCTAGGACCACCGAAGCCACCGGATCTTCTTTAAACAGGCTGGAGATGCGGGCATCGAGTTGAGGGCCGAGGGTACAGAGGGCCAGGACAATCGACTCCACGCCCGGTAGGCAGCCGGCCAGAATCGGTAGGTCGGCGACGGGAAAAGCGCGCTGGAGTTGCTGGGGCCGGACCAACTGCTGGGCTTCAGCCAGCATCTGATGGTAAATCGGCTCCAGCAAACGGCGGCGGCGGCCCGGGTAGCGAGCCAGCAGCGGTTCAAGCGAAAAGGGTGGTTGGAGCAAGGAGGTTTGCTCGATTGGACTCAAGGTCAAATTTTCCTGTAACAAAAAAGGAAGCAACACCGAGGTGGCCAAAGCCAGGTCAATCGTGCTTCCTCTTCGCGGAGATTAAATTAAGCGTTAGGGTCTGAGCCAGGTCACAACTTCTAGGGGAGCAAGATAGTATCACGGCGCCATTTTGTCAAATTTAGAGGAGAAGCGATTTGGGGGCCTGGCTAGCCAAAAATAGAGACGATCGACCCGGTAAATTTATTTGCTAAGTACTAAAGCGGACGATATAATTAACGCCTCTTAACTAATTGGTGTGCTTAATTATTATGCCGGAAAATCAGCAACTCTCCCACGTTTTAAGAGAATGGGCCGAAGTTTTTATGCGGCGTTCGATGCGGGAATTTTTATATTTCATGAAAGAAACCGGTCTATCCACGACGCAGCTTAGCACTTTGATGCGTTTGTATTATCACGGCTCGTGTCCCATCTCCGATATTGGCGATTATTTAGGCATTACCCGGGCGGCTACCAGCCAGATGGCCCAACGCCTGGTAGAGCAAGGGCTGATGGTGCGCAGCGAAGATGCTGCCGACCGCCGGGTTAAGCAACTGACTCTCACCGCCGAGGGCCGGGCGCTCATTGAGCAGGGCATCGAAGCCCGGCGGCGCTGGCTGGAAGACTTGACCAGGGCCCTGACGCCCGATCAAAAGGAAAACATCGTTACGGCTATACTTGATCTCACCGAGACCGCCCGCCGTTTGGATCCAACCTTATGAGTTTGCCGTGGGGGAAGCGTTCCCTCCCACCCTCTCGAACGCAGCCCAATCAGATTTGGAGGTGTTCGTTTGTTTAAAATGTTACGGCATGGCCGCTCGGCCGGGCCCGGCAATGGCGGCTTAAAACGGGTGATCAACTATCTAACCCGTTACAAGTATCTGGCCCTTTTGCCCTACGTGTTTCTGCTGCTGGCCACCGTCTCGCAACTGGCCGTCCCCCGGCTGATCGGGACGCTGATTGATGCTATGACCAGCGGGGTAGTGGCCCAAACGTTGACCCCTCGGTTGGACAGGCTGTCCCCTGAAGCCGTGACCGTCATTCTGGCCGAGGTGGGTAAGACTCGGGAGGAGTTATTGGCCGGTCAGGCCGATGCCCGGGAAGCCCTGGTTACTGCCGGCCTGACGGTCGTCATCTTGGCCGTTGCCCGGGGGATCTTTGCTTTTTTACAGGTCTTCACTGCCGAACGTAACTCGCAAAGTGTGGCTTTTGATTTGCGCAACGATCTGTTTGCCAAAATTCAGCGCCTCTCTTTTTCCTACCACGATCGCAACCGGACCGGGCAATTGATGGTCCGGGCCACTGACGATGTGGAGAAGGTGCGACTCTTTATCGGGCAGGGCTTGTTATTTCTGGTGCAAGCGCTGATCTTGATCGGCGGGACCCTGATTCTACTGTTGACGACCAATGTTTCTTTGGCCCTGGTCGTCCTATCCATTTTGCCGGTCACCCTGGTCTTGTTTATGGTGTTTGGCATGCTCAGCCAGCCGCTGTTCACCAAAGTCCAGACCAAACTTTCCACGCTCAACACCCTTTTGCAAGAAAACCTGGCCGGGATTAGGGTGATCAAGGCCTTTGCTCGGGAGCCGAGCGAACAGATCAAGTTCAATCAAGCCGCCGAGGCGGTTATGGTTCAGCAGCTTACCGTAGCCCGGTTATTTACCTTGCTCTTCCCGGTCATTTTTTTGGTAGCCAACCTAGGGCAGGCGGCCGTGCTTTACTTTGGTGGGCGTCAAATTATCGGCGGGACATTGACGCTTGGCGAGTGGCAGGAGTTTAGTCTGTATCTGATCTATCTGTTCTTGCCTCTGGCTCAATTTGGGATCATCATCACCCAAATGGGCCAGGCGTCCGTGTCAGCCGGTCGTATTTTTGAGATTCTAGACGTCAAAAGTGACATCACCGATAAACCCGGGGCAGTCACCTTGCCGCCGTTGCAGGGGCACGTCGTCTTCGATCAGGTCAGTTTTCGTTACTTCAACAGCGGCGATCCCGTGCTGCGTAACGTTAGTTTTGAGGTGGAACCGGGCCAGACTCTGGCTTTGCTCGGTGCCACCGGCTCCGGCAAATCGACGATCATCAACCTGCTGCCCCGCTTCTACGATGCGTCCGAAGGCAGCATCCGGCTTGATGGCTACGACGTGCGCGAGGTCAGGCTCGATTCGCTGCGCTCGCAGATTGGGATTGTATTGCAGGAGACCACCCTCTTTAGCGGTACCATCCGGGATAACATTGCCTTTGGCAAGCCCGAGGCCTCGCTGCACGAAGTCATTGAGGTCGCCCAAGCGGCCGATGCGCACGAGTTCATTATGTCTTTTCCTTTGGGGTATGACACCCCGGTCGGCGAGCGGGGCAGCACCCTGAGCGGCGGTCAGAAACAGCGCTTAGCCATCGCCCGGGCGCTGCTGCTTAACCCACGGCTCCTCATTTTGGACGACTCGACCAGCAGCGTTGACCTGGCCACCGAGGCTAAAATTCAGCGGGCCCTTGACCGGCTGATGCAGGGGCGGACCAGTTTAGTCATCGCCCAACGCATCAGCACCGTGCTCAATGCCGACCAGATTCTGGTGCTGGATAAAGGCGAAGTTGCGGCTCGAGGCCGGCACGCCGAGCTGCTGGAAAACAGTCCAATCTATGCCGAGATTTATAACTCGCAGTTGGTGGATGATGCCGCTGGGGTGACCGCGGAAATCCAAGCCGCTACTGTATAGGTAGGGCAGAGCTGAGAAACTGATAATCACTCGGTCAGCTCTGCGTACCTGATCAGTGACGAAGATAGGGGAAAGCTATGTTCGGTGGACAAGACGGCTTACGCCGGGTCATGAGTCAAGAAACTTTGAAGCCGGCCAATCTGGGCGAGACCCTGACCCGCTTTGGTCATTACTTCAAGCCTTACGGACTTGTCCTGACCTTAGTGGGTCTCATGGTCGTTGTCTCGACCTGGGCTCAGGTCGTGGCGCCGGAGCTGATCGGACAGACTGTGGACTGCTATCTCAGCGGGCCGGCCGTCGAGGCGTTGGGTAGTTTCGCCGGGGCTGAAAGCTTGGCCGGGTCAGCTCAGAGCCACTGCTGGTATGAGCCGGACCCGGCCGCGCTAACCTCCGAGCAGCGTTTAGCCGGATTGGGCAGCCTGGTCCTGCGGATCGTCGGGCTGTATGTGCTGGGGGCTGTTCTGAGCGGCCTGACCTTTTTCTCGATGGCCTGGACCGGCCAGCACGTGTTGCGAACCATGCGCCAGGACGTTTTTCAGCATTTGCATCGCCTGTCCGTAAGTTACCACACCGAAAATGAAGCCGGCGACCTGATGAGCCGCCTGACCAATGATGCCGAAACCATCGGCCAGGCTTTTAACTTTGCCCTGATCCACGTGTTCGGTGGCGCGCTGCTCCTTGTCTGGATTGCGTACAACATGCTAACCATCAGCGTGCCTTATGCTTTGATCAGTCTGAGCGTGGTCCCGCTGATGGTTGGGGCCACGTTCTGGTTTTCCAACCAGGCCCGCAAAGCTTTCCGGCGGACCCGGACCGAAATGGGCAGCATTAACGCCGAATTGCAGGAGAGCATCTCGGCCGTACGCGAGGTTCAAGCTTTTAATCGAGCTGAGGAAAACATTGAAAACTTCAAGCTGACCAACGCCGCCAACCGCGATGCCAATATTCGGGCCGTGGCTTTTACCAGCGCGTTGGCCCCAGCCCTGGAAGCCCTGGGGTACCTGGCGTTGGCCGTTGTGGCCATCACCGGCGGGCTGGTGCTCCTGCAGGGAGGTACCCTGGGGGGCAGCGCCCTGTCGTTGGGGGTCGTGGTGACCTTTTTGACGTATGTCCAACGCTTTAACCAACCGATCCAGCAGATAGCCGTCTTGTGGACCAATATTCAAAACGCCATCGCCGGCGGCGAGCGGATCTTCAACCTGCTCGACGAAGTGCCGGCGGTCCAGGATAAGCCTCACGCCCAACCCATGCCTCCGATTCAGGGCCGGGTGGAGTTTGTTGATGTTTCTGCGGCTTACAAACCGGATGAACCGGTCCTCAGAAGTGTCAGCCTGACCGCCGAACCGGGCCAAACGGTTGCGATCGTAGGGCCGACCGGCGCCGGTAAAACCACCATCATCAACCTGCTGCCTCGTTTTTACGACGTCGCCGGCGGTGCGGTGCTGATCGATGGTCTGGATGTGCGCGAGGTGACTGCCGCCAGCTTGCGGCAGCAGATCGGTTTGGTCCTGCAAGATACCTTTTTGTTTAGCGACACCGTCATGGAGAATATTCGTTTTGGCCGGCCCTCGGCCAGCGATGAAGAAGTGCTGGCCGCCGCCAAGTTGGCCCGGGCCGATACTTTCATCGACCGTTTACCGGAGGGTTATCAAACCGTCCTGGGCGAGCGGGGCAGTGGTCTAAGTCAGGGCCAGCGCCAACTGCTGGCTATCGCTCGAGCGGCGCTGGCTAATCCCCGCATCTTGATTCTGGATGAAGCCACTTCCAGCGTCGATACCCGCACCGAGCGGTTGATCCAGACCGCCCTGGATGAGTTGCTCAGGGGCCGCACCAGCTTTGTGATCGCCCATCGCCTCAGCACCATCCGTAACGCCGATCAGGTCTTGGTCCTGAACCAGGGCCAGATCATCGAGCGCGGCACCCATAGCCAGCTCTTAGCCCGCCAGGGTTTTTACTACGATCTGTATATGAGCCAGTTCCGCTATCAAGAAGAGCCGGCCACGGCCCATGGCCATCCGTCGGTGCCGGTGCCGGCCTCCTAACAGACAAGTGATAAAATCGCCCCGATAGTTTTTATCCACAGCCCACTGGTGCTAGAATCCTCCAGTAATTAGCTGCTGTGTTTTCCATGGAACCCAAATTTAATACCGAAAGGAAAGCTCGCCATGTTATTCACTGTTGATATCGGTAATACCAATATCACTTTTGGCGTTTACAATCGACAGGCCAAACTCACCCATCATTGGCGGATCAAAACCGATTACGGGCGTTTGGCCGACGAGTATGGCATTATCATCCTTGGCCTGATGCGCCACGAGGGCCTTAACTATGACCAAATTCGGGGCGTAGCTGTGGCGAGCGTCGTGCCGCCGTTGACCCAAATCTTTGAAGAGATGATCGAACGGTACATCATGCAGAAGCCGCTCGTCGTGGGGGTTGGCGTCAAGACCGGGGTCCAAATCCGCTACGACAGCCCTCGAGATGTCGGCGCGGATCGCATTGTCGATGCGGCGGCGGCCTTTAAGCTCTACGGCGGCCCGGCCTGCATTGTCGATTTTGGGACGGCGACGACCTTCGATGCTATTTCGGCCAAAGGGGAGTACTTGGGCGGCGCCATTGCCGCCGGCATCGGTATTGCGGCCGAGGCTCTCTTTAGCCGGACCGCCAAACTGCCGCGCGTTGATCTGGTGCGGCCGCCAAAAGCTATCGGCACCAACACCGTCCACTCGATGCAAAGCGGGCTGATCTTTGGTTATGTGGGCATGGTGGAAGGAATGGTGGCTCGCTTCAAAGCGGAGCTGGGCGACACAATGCGCGTCATCGGTACCGGTGGTCTGGCCCAAATCATTGCTCAAGAGACGGACATCATCGAGGTGGTCAATCCCTGGCTGACCCTGGAAGGGTTGCGCATTATCTGGGAGATGAACCAGTGAGCGATGTCCTGGCTAATAAGCGGGTTGTCCTGGGCGTCAGCGGTGGGATCGCGGCCTACAAAGCCGCAATGCTCTGTAGTCGTCTGGTGCAGGCCGGCGCTCAGGTCGAGGTCGTCATGACCGAAGCCGCTCAGAAGTTCATCGCGCCGCTTACCTTTCAGGCTCTCACCCACCGGCCGGTTTACACCGATATATTCCATATTCCAGAGGGTGAGAATATTCCCCACATTGCTCTGGCCGACACCACCGATCTGCTCCTGATTGCCCCGGCCACGGCTAACACCCTGGGCAAAATTGCTAACGGCCTGGCGAATGATCTGTTAAGTGCCATCGCCCTGGCTACGCCCGCCCCGCTACTGCTGGCCCCGGCGATGGAAACCGATATGTGGCAGCATCCGGCCACGCAAAGCAATGTGGCCAAGTTGCAGGGTTGGGGGGCAGCGCTGGTCGGACCGGCCGAAGGCCGCTTGGCCTCCGGGGCCACGGGGCCGGGCCGCCTGGCCGAGCCTGAGGTTATTCTCGAAATGGCGCGCGTGGTGTTGGCCCGCCAAGGTGATCTGGCCGGGCGACGGGTAGTTGTTACCGCGGGGGGGACTCGAGAAGCAATTGACCCGGTCCGTTTTGTCAGCAACTATTCCAGCGGTAAGATGGGCTACGCCATCGCGCTGGCGGCCCGTGATCGAGGGGCGGCGGTGACCCTGATCAGCAGTGCCGCCTTGCCGGCCCCCCTCGGCCTCGAGGTCGTGCCGGTCGACTCGGCGCGGGCGATGTTGGCGGCGGTGCTGGACGCCACCGACCAGGCGGATGCTCTGATTATGTCCGCGGCGGTGGCCGATTTTCGGCCGGTCAACGTGGCCGAGCAGAAGATTAAAAAGAAGGGGGAAACGGAGGGGATGGTGCTGGAACTGACCCGGAATCCCGATATCCTGGCCGAAGTGGCTTTACGCAAAAGGGATACTGGCTTTCCCCGGGTGACCGTCGGCTTTGCGGCGGAAACCCAGGATGTACTGGCCAATGCTCAAACTAAGCTAGAGCGTAAACGCCTGGATTTTATCGTGGCCAACGACGTGACCGCCGCCGATGCCGGCTTTGCCGTAGAAACCAACCGTGTCACCATTTTGGCCACCGATGGCTCTCAGACGGCCCTACCGCTCCTGACCAAACGTGAGGTCGCAGAGGAAATTCTGGACCGGATGGCGAAGCTGCTGGCCGGAGATCAGTAGACCCGGCTGTAGCCCATCTCATCCATCGCCGACAGCATATCCCGCAGGCCGGTAACCTGTTCTCGCAGATCTTCATCCAGGCGCTGGAGACGACTGTCGTTGAATTTGCCTCGGGCGGAGATGAGGAGCATTTCGGCGTGAGTAGCGCCCAAATCAGAAGCGATCTTTTGAATGCGCCGCTCAGCCTGGGTTTGGAACAGTTGCAGTTGGCGTAACGCCTCTTTGTGCTTTTGCTTGCTAGACATCAAAGCCCGGATGGAGCCCAGCTCATCGGCTTCGGCGTTGAGGAGTTGGCGATGAAGCTGTTCGATTTCGAAGTTAATCTGCCTGAGCTCACGCGTTAGGTTGCATTGGGCGTACATTTTGCCCAGAGCTTGCTCAAGGCGGCTCAAATTGGTTAACCATTCATCCACCGGTTTGATGGTCATCCCTAAGCGATCCCGGACCGGACCGTCAGGATGCTGGCTTACTGTTAGCCGGATTTTCTGGGCGTAAGTCCGGGCCTCGCGCAGCGAGCGGCGTACCGAAGCCGGTACCGCGCCGGTTTGGAGATGTTCACTACCAAAAATTGCCTGGGCGAGCGTGCGGAAGACTTTCAAAAAGAGCGAGACTGAAAAGTAACTAACAACCATCAGAACAGCCAACGCTAACACCACGAAAAGGATAAAAACGACGACAGGCATGACAATTTTCCTCTGCTGTTGATAAGAACTGCGCTACTGGTAAGCAACCTACGATTTAGGCATTATAGCACAAAAGGGCAAACGGGAGAAGCGTCCGACCCCAATCGACCCCACGCTTATCCAACTCTCGACCGACTGAAAAATCCTTCTAAAGTTGGTTGACAATTAAGCGCCTCTATCTTACACTGGGGGCGTCTTTTTCCTTACGTTCAAGCATCTGGAAAGTTGCATACTCCACTATTATTAAACTATCGGCCCTCGCTCTAAAGAGATGGGATCACAGAGCAGCCCTGCCTGTGGCAGCGTTAGCGATCAGATTAATGCACCCGTAGTCCCAAATGCCACGATTGAGGTGCCCGGCTCCAGCCTGAATTCCTTCCAGGTTGCGAGCTGCTTGTGGTTATATATTAGCTTGGTTGAGCACTCGGACTTGCTTCTCAAACGAACTCAAGGGTGACCTTGAATATTGGGTATCATAGACAGAGGTAGGGAGGGACAAATAACGGTACGATCATATTTAAACAGACAAACTTTTATTTTGAAGCATGTTAGGGAGGAACCAAAACAATGTATCGCACGATCAAAACAGAAGCTCAAATTTTTGTCACCTTGCTTCTGGCAACCGGTGTCCTGGTCTTTATTTCTCTGAGCATTGGGGTCGGCCCCCAGACGGAGGCGCCTATCGACGAGCCCTCCGGTCCGGAGGAAGTTGTGTTGAACGAGGCAGGGGTCCAAGCCACCGGGCCGTTCTATTTTCCTATTGTCCACAAGAATCCAACCCCAACGCCCGAGCCGTTTGATTACTTTACCAATTTTGACGATAGTGGGGCGGATGATTGGGATACAGGAACTTCGGGCGATTGTCGCTACTTCTTCCAAAATGGAACCTACAAAATCCGCTCTGATGACAAAGCGAACTGTTTTGCCTTTCCCGATGACTCGGACACCGAGATCAAATATGGCGAGGTGGAAGCGGTTCTTCAACATAATGAAGGCAGCCGGCAGTTTGATACCGGGATCTATATGAATGGACGCGGTGGCGGGGAGTACTATCTCTTTAATGTAGAAATTGATGAGAATGATAGTTGTGATTGGGAGTTTACTCGCCGCTACGATGATGATAGCGAGCTTGAACGTAGCGGAGATTGCACCAAGGGTTACACTCTGGAGCGAAGATTAAAGATGACTCACGCCAGTGACGGTACCCTGCGCTTTTATATTAACGGCAGCGAAGTGGGAAACTTTAAAGACAGCAGCCAACTGAATCGAGGCGAGGGTGTGGGCCTATATGTGCGAACCAACACCGAGGATGCCACCACGATTAAGTTCCTGAGTTTTGGCGTTAAAGGATATTAGACCTCAAAATCGCTTCTAGCAATCTTCCAAGGGACCGGCAGCTAGCCGGTCCCTTTTTTTATCCACGCCCCGGCGGCATATTTTAAAAAATTCCCACTTCGAGGTATTATTCGGGGCGATTGGCATAGCATGCAAGCCGCCAACACTCAACCACTAAAGACTTTAAGACATTACAAAGGAGTTATGCGACAATGAGCAAAGTTGTAAAAGTGGCAGTCACCGGGGCCGCCGGGCAGATAGGTTATGCCCTCCTTTTCCGGTTAGCGTCAGGCCAACCGTTTGGTCCTGACACGCGAGTGGCGCTTCATCTCTTAGAGATCACACCTGCTCTCAAGGCACTTGAGGGAGTCGTCATGGAGCTTGACGACTGTGCCTTTCCGCTGTTGGATAATGTTGTCATCACCGATGATGCCAACGTGGCCTTTGACGGCATCAACTGGGCGTTATTAGTTGGGGCTAAGCCGCGGACCAAAGGCATGGAGCGGGGCGATCTTATCCGCGATAACGGTCCTATCTTTGTGGGACAGGGCAAAGCCCTTAGCCGCGCTGCGAGCGATCTGCAGGTCTTGGTTGTCGGTAACCCGGCCAATACCAACGCCCTTATCGCTGCCCATAACGCCGATGGAGTGCCCAAAGCGCGTTTCCACGCGATGACTCGCCTCGATGAAAACCGGGCCTACTCTCAGTTGGCCCAAAAAGCCGGCGTTACCGTCAACGATGTCAGCAACGTGACTATTTGGGGGAACCACAGCGCCACCCAGTATCCCGATGCTGAAAATGCCAAGATCAACGGTAAACCGGCTTACGAGGTTATTGGCCATCACGAGTGGCTCAAAGGTGAATTTATCACCACCGTGCAAAATCGCGGCGCAGCGATCATTGCGGCCCGGGGCGCTTCCTCCGCTGCTTCGGCGGCGAATGCGGCGTTGGATCACGTGGGCAGTATGAGCACCAAAACGCCCGACGGCAATTGGTTCTCTGCCGGCGTAGCTTCCGATGGCAGCTATGGGATTGAAGAAGGCCTAATCTTCTCCTTCCCCGTCACGGCTGATGGTCAAGGCAGCTACAGTATTGTCCAGGGCTTGCCCTTGAGCGACTGGGCCAAAGAAAAAGTTAAAGCCACTGAAGCAGAACTCCAGAGCGAAAAAGCAGTGGTGGCTGACTTGCTGCAAGGTTAATTACTGAAACGCTTTTCAATCGGAGTGTGAACGGATCCGTTCACACTCCGAATTCTTAGCAACTGCTCAATGAAAACACTAATTATTGGCTCTCGCCGTTCAGAGCTGGCTCAAACTCAATCGTATTATATTCGGCAACGGCTACTCGACCAGTGGCCCGATTTGACGGTCGAGCTGAACCTGTTCGATACCCAAGGTGACCTCAACCGTCACGACCCGCTGCCGGCCATCGGCGGCAAGGGGTTGTTTACCCTAGAGTTGGAAAACGCCTTGCGTGAGCGCCGCATCGATCTGGCCGTTCACAGCCTTAAGGATCTCCCCGTCGAGGATGGGCCCGGCTTAAGCGTCATCGCCATTCCGGAGCGGGAGGCCACAAATGACGTGCTGGTTTCTCGAGTGGCCGCCCGGCTTGAAGATTTGCCGGCGGGGGCCGTCGTCGGTACCAGTAGCTTGCGCCGGGCCGCTCAGTTCCTGGCCTTGCGTCCGGACTTGAGGGTCAAGGATATTCGCGGCAACGTGGACACCCGGCTGCGCAAGCTCGATGATCCGGAGTGGGGCTATGATGCTATTATCCTGGCTCAGGCCGGGCTCAACCGGCTGGGCCATGCTGATCTTTCTCATGCCCACCCCATTCCGGCGGAGACCATCCTGCCCGCGCCGGGCCAAGGCGCTCTGGGCGTGCAGGGCCGCGCTGACGACCCCGAGACGACTCACTATTTGCAGCCTCTCGACCATGCCCAGACCCGCGCCGCCGTAACTGCCGAGCGCGCCTTCCTGGCCGGTCTGGGCGGCGGTTGCTCACTGCCGGTGGGGGCGTTGGCCACCTGCCAGGATAACCGGCTGTATCTAACCGCCTGCGTTGGCCAGGCTCGGGGTGAGCATCTGATTCGGCTTCAAACGGAAGGCTCCCTCGAAGAGGCTGCCCTGCTAGGCCGGCAGTTGGCTAACCAGGCCCTGGCTCAGGGGGCGCAAGCGCTGTTGGAGTATCACGAGCTCGCTTCTGCCAAGCAGAATGGCTCTGCTCCAAGCCGAGCCGCTGAGAAAAAGCGCTAATCTATGCCCCGGCCAAGCTTCGACTATTCATTTCAAATCTTCCCGTAGATATCCCATGACTCAAAACGGCCCAATCTATCTGGTCGGTACAGGTCCCGGCGACCCCGGCTTGCTCACGGTTAAGGCGCAGGCCTTGATCCGGGAGGCCGATGCCATTGTGGCCGATCTGTTGACTCATGCTCGCTTGTTACGTGATGCTCGCCCGGAGGCAGAACTGCACGATATTGGCGGCCGCCGGCACGGCAACAAAAAGCCCGAGCCGGATGTCATCCGCCTGCTGCTCGAGTTGGCCCGGCAGGGCAAAAGCGTGGTGCGCCTCTGGAGTGGCGATCCCGTGGTCTTTACCAAAGCGGCCGATGAACTGGTCGCGGCCCGCCAGGCCGGTCTCCGCGTCGAACTGGTGCCCGGCGTTACCAGTGCCATCGCGGCCCTGGCTTACGCCGGCGTCCCGGTCACCCACTGGAACTATGGCCTCAGCTTCACCGTGGTCGCCGGCTACATTCACGCCGACTCGCCGCTTCAGCCCGATTGGGCCACCTTAGCCCGGTCCGAAACGCTGGTCATCCTGATGCCCACCGAGTATCTGTCTGACCTTGTCGCCAAGTTACTGGCCGCCGGCCGAGCCGCCGACACCCCCGCCTTGCTGGTCCAAAACGGCACCCTCCCCAACCAAAAGCGAATTCTGACCCGCCTGGGCGACCTGATCCGGGTGGCGGAGGCGCATCAGGTGGCCCCACCCACCATTTTGGCTCTCGGTGAAGTGGTGCGGTTAGCCGAGACTCTCGACTGGTTCCAGCCCGGTCACGATTACCCGCTGCTGGGCCAACGCGTCCTCGTGACCCGTCCGACCCACCAAGCCGCCGAATTTATGGCCGAACTGCGCGCTCTCGGGGCCGAACCCATCTCCTTCCCCACCATCGAGATCCGGCCCGTCGAAGATCCTGCCGCTCTCGACCAAGCCATCCGCCACTTGGCCACCCAGCCATCCCAAATCAGCCCCCCTCCCTCCTTCCCCCCTTCCAACCTTCCAACCCTCCAACCCTCCAATCCTCCAATCCTCCAACCCTCCAACCCCTATCACTGGCTTGTTTTAACCAGCGCCAACGGCGTAGCCGCCTTTTGGGAGCGTCTCGTCGTTCTGGGATTTGATAGTCGCAGCCTGGCTTCGGTTAAAGTGGCCGCCATTGGCCCGGCCACCGCCGAGGCATTGGGGCGCTATGGGATCAAGCCGGATTTGGTGCCGGCCGTCTATACTGCCGAAGGTGTATTGGCCGCGTTCGATGGGCTAGGATCGGTGGCGGGCCAGCGTTTTCTGCTAGCCCGGGCGGACATTGCCCGCAAGACGCTGGCTGCCGGCCTGATCGAGCGCGGCGCTCAGGTCGATGAAATTCCGGCCTACCGGACCGTGCCTGTCGAACAGGGGGTTACACCGCCCGCCGCCGACATCGTCACTTTTACTAGCTCCTCGACGGTGCAGGGTTACGTCAACTGCTTAGCCGGCCGGGCGCCCGCCGAACTGCTGGCCGATACACAAGTTGTCTGCATTGGTCCCATCACCGCAGCCACCGCCAGGGAACTGCAGGTGCCGATCACGGCTGTAGCGGCAGAGTACACCATTGCTGGTTTATTATCAGCCTTGAAAAAGATCTCGGAGGAGACATAAAACCGATGAATATCTCTACATCCATCAAAGCTTTTGCCGAAGCCCAAAAGGTTATTCCCGGTGGGGTCAACTCCCCGGCCCGGGCCTTTAGAGCAGTCGGCGGCCAGCCGATCTTCGTCGAGCGGGCTGAGGGACCCTATTTCTGGGACGTAGATGGCAATCGCTACATCGACTACGTGTTGAGTTGGGGACCGCTGATCTTGGGCCACGCGCATCCGGCGGTGGTCAAGGCCATCCAGGCCGCGGCAGCACGGGGTACCAGCTACGGCGCGCCGACCCTGATCGAAACCGAGATGGCTGAACTGGTGTGCCAATTGGTGCCCTGCGCCGAGCAAGTTCGCTTTGTCAATTCCGGCACCGAGGCGACCATGAGTGTCCTGCGCTTGGCTCGAGCCTACACCGGCCGGCATAAAATTATCAAACTCACCGGCAATTACCATGGCCACGCCGATTTCTTGTTGGTCCAGGCCGGCTCCGCGGTGGCTACCCTCGGTTTGCCGGACAGCCCCGGGGTGCCGCCCGGCGCGACGCAGGATACGCTGACCGCGCCTTATAACGATCTGGCGGCGATCGAGACCCTGTTTGATCAGTTTGGCGGCGACATTGCCGGCATTATTTTGGAGCCGGCGGCGGGCAATATGGGCTTAATCCCGCCGGTGGCAGGCTATTTGGCCGGTTTGCGGCAGCTCTGTGACCGGCACCAGGCCCTGCTCATTTTTGACGAAGTGATGACCGGTTTTCGGGTCTCGCCGGGAGGGGCGCAGCAGTATTTTGGGGTGATGCCAGATTTAACGGCGCTGGGTAAAGTGATCGGTGGGGGCTTGCCGGTGGGGGCGTATGCCGGCCGGCGCGAGATCATGCAGACCGTAGCGCCGGCCGGGCCGATGTACCAGGCCGGCACCTTGAGCGGTAACCCACTGGCCATGACCGCCGGTTTGCAGACCCTGCGCGGTTTGGCCGAGGCCGGCGTGTTTGAGGCCATGGTGGCCCGGACGACGAAGCTGGTTGAAGGGATGCAGGCTGCGGCCGAGGCCGCCAGGGTGCCGCTCTATACCACCCAGGCCGGCACGATGTTCTGCTTCTTCTTTAACGAAGGGCCGGTCACTGACTGGGAGACGGCCTCGACCAGCAACCTCAAGCAGTTCGCTGCCTTTTTCCATGCCATGCTGGAACGCGGTGTTTACTTCCCGCCTTCCCAGTATGAGTCGTGGTTCTTCTCCACGACTCACACGGACGAGATCGTTGAAGCGACGGTGGCGGCGGCTAAAGAGGCCTTCGCTGTGGTCGCTTAGTAACAAGCTTAGAACTGGCAATAATACAAAAGCGTCGTGTATTTTAGATCAACGGTTCCGTCCCTTTGATGCGCGGCAAAAATTCGCCGTAACTCGGCCAGCATCGGCTCGTAGTTGGGCTGCCCGGCTAAGGGAGCGTAAGAGGAAGAGAGCAGCCGTCCCTCGAGTTCTTCATAACTGAGGCGCTGGTTGTTACTAAAGGTTTTGAGCTTGAGTGACTGGCCAAAAAGCCCGCCGAAGTGGTCGTGGGTGACATTTTTATGGTCGACGGCCCGGTAGTCCGTGGCGTAATTTTGCAGCAAGTGCTCGTAAACTTGCAAAAATGGGGTTGTGTCGATTTGCCGGTCATTCCAAATAAGGGTCACCCAGCCGCCCGGTTTGAGGATACGCCGGAATTCGACCACCGCTTCCTGCTGGCGAAACCAGTGAAACGCTTGCCCGGCCGTTACAACATCAATGCTCTGGTCCGGCAGAGTGGTGGCTTCGGCTGTCGCTGCTAGGCTGGTAAAACCCGGGTAGTTTCGCAAGTAAGTTTCTCCCGCCGACCGCATTTCGATGTTGGGCTCGATGCCGATGACGCGGTTGCCATTCTCCAAAAACAGTCGACTCAACAGACCGGTCCCGCTCCCAACATCGGCGATGAGGGACGCCTGGGTTAGGCCACAGACCTCGGTCAGGAAAGTAATGATCTCGGCTGGGTAGCCGGGCCGGTATTTGATGTAGTAGTCGACCCGATCTGAAAATCGTTGCGTTGGCTGGGCCACTGGCCCCTGCTTTTCCCGATGTGTCTCCATATTACTCTTACCTCAAGTAGAATCTACGGGTGTAAAGTTAATCCAGAACGGGCAGAACTTACGCTTCACACCCGGCGGTAATCGCTGTATACTGGTTAGTAACAAACTTGCTCTTTAACAAACTCTAGTTTCCAAGGAGTAGAATATCATGAGTAGCAGCCTTACCGCCAAATTTAGCCGAGCCTTTCCTGTGAGGGCTATGTTTAGCCTGGGGCGAATTTATTCTCGCACCGTTCGCCGTTGGGGTCGCCGAACCAGACAACAAGCGATCATCGTTATGATCGCGTTAGGGTTAGCCCTAACGTTGGGGGTAGGGATACCCGCTCTAATCTCCCAAGCGCCCGAGGCTGAGGCGCCCGTGACAAATTCACTGATCACGGCTGATATGATGGATTCTGCTCCAGACTTTGATGCGCCGTAGCTTTTGCGGCCATGGGTTGGAACATAGAGAGACACTAATAAAGGGTAGCGCCTCAAGCTACCCTTTTTTTGATTCCCACTTTCTCAAGAAACTATCGCTCGTCCAATGATTGCCAACGCCGATCTTTTTCCCCAATATAGTCGGCACTGGGTCTGATCAGCCGCCCCTCACGCTGCTGCTCAAAGGCGTGAGCCGTCCAGCCAGCCACCCGCCCGATGGCGAAGGTCGGAGTGAAAAGCTCGCTGGGCAGGCCAAGACCGTGCAGCAGCAAAGCGGTGTAGAACTCGACGTTGGTACTTAAATTGCGGCCCGGTTTAAACTCCTCGAGCAGCTTCAGCGCTGTCTCCTCGACCTGTTTGGCCAGAGTGTAGAGGGCCATGTTGCCATCGGCATGGTAAAAGCGCTCGGCGGCCTGGGACAGCATCTCGGCCCGTGGGTCTCGCACTTTGTAGATACGATGCCCAAAACCCATCAAGCGCTCGCCGCGATCCAACTTCTGGCGCAGATAAGCTTCCGCTTTGGAGGCCTCACCGATGTCGAACACCATATCGAGCGCGGGACCGGGTGCGCCGCCGTGCAGCGGTCCCTTCAACGCCCCCAGGGCTCCCACCACCGTCGAAATCATATCCGAGCCGGTTGAAGTGATCACTCGCCCGGTAAAGGTCGAGGCATTAAAGCCGTGATCGACAACCGTGTTGAGATAGGTTTCCAGCCCGCGGACATATTCGGGACTGGGAACTTCACCGGTCAGCATAAAGAGAAAGTTGGCGGCGTGATCTAGATCGGCCCGGGGGGCAATTAGCTCCTCGTTATGCCGGAGGCGCCAGTAGGCCGCGACAATCGGGGGGAAAGCGGCCACCACCAGGCGAGCATCGCGGACCGGATCGCCGGCCGGGTTGTGATCCGGCGCCATCAGACTCAGGGAGCTAGCCGCCATGCGCAGGGCGTCAATCACCGAGACTTGGGCTTGGGCAGCCTGGCGTAGCAGCTCGAGCGTGGCCGCCGGTAAGGTCCGGTAGCTTTGAAGTTCTTGCTTAAAATCGGTTAGGGCTTGGGCGTTAGGGAGCGAGTCACGCCACAGCAGATAGACAGTTTCCTCAAAGGTGGCCTTGTCGGCTAGCTCCTCAAGCGGAAAGCCGGCGATCGTCAACCGGCCCACGTCTCCCTCAACGTGGCTTAGACGGGTCTGGGCAGCTATGACGCCGGCTAAGCCAGGTTTGATAGTATTGTTTGGGTTCATTCTTTTTAAACCTTTCATTATCAGGTTGATAGATGTATCAATATTGATTACTTTGGATAATGTATCTTATTTGGATTTGATTGTCAATATTGATTTATTAATCAATATAATTTACAATAGAGCGATCACGATACAGCCGAGGTTATAAGTCTGGAGCTTACAATGAGGAGTTTAGCCGCGTATCTCAGCGCCCAAGAGGCTGCCGATGAACTCGGGATTAGCCTCCCGACCCTTTATTCATATGTTAGCCGGGGTTTGATCCGATCGGAGACGGCCAATGAAGCCCGGCGTACCCGGCGCTACAGCCGCGAAGACGTAGAACATCTAAAGTCCCGCAAGCTGCAGCGACGCGATCCGGTGAAGACCGTTGAGGAGGCGCTGCACTGGGGAGCACCCGTCATGGAGTCAGCGATTACATTAATTAGCGATGGCCACCTTTTTTACCGGGGGTGCGATGCGCTGGAGTTAGCCAGAACTCATCCGGTTGAAGCAGTGGCCGCTTTAATCTGGACAGGCGATCTGAGCAGTGATCTGCCTCTCTTACGCCAGCCAGCCTCCCTCTCCGCGCGTTTGGCAACGGTGCTGACCCATGTAACAGACTTGCCGCCGCTGGAACAGTTCCAATTGTTGCTGCCTCTGGCCGCGGTCGAGGATATGGCGGCCTATGATTTGCGGCCCACCGCGGTGGTGCAGACGGGGGCAAAAATCCTGCAGTTGCTGGTAACGATCGCGGCCGGCGGTCGGACTCAGCCCGGCCGGATGGCGGAGCGGCTGCAACAACACTGGATTCCCGACGATCTCCAGGCCACCGATCTCCTTAGCGCTGCCCTGATCCTCTGCGCCGATCATGAGCTGAACGTTTCTTCTTTTACCGCTCGCTGCGTAGCCTCCGCCGGCGCAACGCCTTATCAGGCTGTTACCGGTGGGCTGGCCGCACTGCAAGGGGTCAAGCATGGCCGGAGCACGGAGCGAGTCGATGCCTTGTTGCAGGAGGTGGCTGTCCCGGACCGGGCGCGCGAGGTTATTGGCGGCCGGCTCAAGCGCGGCGAGGCCGGGCTTGGCTGGGGGCTGCCCGGCTTTGGTCACCAACTCTATCCCGGGGGCGACCCGCGCGGACGCTTGCTGTTCAGCCTGGTCGAGTCGACCTATCCCTCAGCGCCGGGCCTGGAGTTGGCCTTAGCCGTCGCCAGCCAGGCCGAGTCGCTGCTGGGCGAGTTCCCCAACATCGACTTTGGCTTGGTGGTTCTGGCCCGGGCGCTGAACCTGCCGGCCGGCGCTCCAATTACGCTGTTTGCCCTGGGGCGTACCATTGGTTGGATTGGTCACGTCATCGAGCAGTACACGGCGGATCGGATCATTCGGCCCCGGGCCCGTTATGTGGGCGATACGCCAGTGAAGCGGTAATGCTATTCTTTGAAGATCGCCGGCAGGTAGTAAGGCCATTTTTTGAAGTCGGTCCGAGCCTTGAGGGGCAGCGGGTCGTTGTAGGTGTCACTCAAATGTATCAGATTTTCGATGGGGCGGCTGGTCTGATAACTGATGACGGTGCGATAAGTCAGGGTAGCGTTTTCGTCTCTGGCCAGCGCCGTGGTCCAGGTGAAACTGCGTTCACCCTTGACCAGATTGCCTCGGCTTGGCGGATCGATCTCCACAAACTCCAGCATCGGCGGCAGTTCGTTCGTCGCCGTTACGATCGGGTTATCGACCACGCCATCGTTGCGCAGGGTCAGGGTATAGGTCAAAATGTCTCCGGCCTCAACGCCGGCAGCCGGCTGGACCGTGAGGGTCGAGGCGGTCAAGTTGGGGAAGTTAACCCGAATCCGGTTGGTGCGCTCAAACTCAAGGCCGTGCTCAGGGTAAGCAATCTGATTAACTTGCCGAACCAGCGTCCCGACCGGCAGCGAGCCGGCCAACTGGGCCGAATAAGTCATCACTTTAACTTCGTTTTTGGCCAGCGGGCCATTCCAGACAAACGCTCCGTTATCTAGATCCAAATCTGGCGACCCGGACAGCGGGGTCAGCTCGGCCGGGAAGGTAGCGGTAAAGACAGCGTTGGTCAGATCGTACCAACCATTGTTAACCAAGGTGGCGGTAAAAGTCAGCGTTTCGCCGTCGCCGGTCGCCGTGGTGCTGGGCGTCACCGTCGAGCGTCCCAGCCAGCTCAACCAGCCGATCGACTGTCGGAGCAGTTCGGCCCGGTCGTCAGGCACCATTAGTTCCGGTCCGTAAGCCAGGAAGTTGGTGTGCCAGGCTTCGCCGCTGCTGCTAAGGCCGGCATGGGTCAGAGCGTTGACCTGCCCCTCTTCGCCTCGGGTAGCGACCTGGGCGTCGGCCAGCGGTTCCAAGCCATCCGTAAAGTTGCGATAGCCAGGCGGAAAGGTCAGCGGATACGGCCCCAGTCCGGTCCCGGCCAGGTTGCCCGGCTCACCGGTAACGATTGTGCTACTGTAGTCCTCCGTGTGGGACAGGACTCCCAGGTAATCCTGAGCAAAGCCGGTGTAGTCGCCGTCGTGATTTTCCAGATATTTGTAAAGGAAATCCTGGCTGCTGAACAAGAGCCGGCCGCCACTTTCCAGGTAAGCTGCCAGGCGATCCTCCTCCGGCGGGGTCAGTGGCTGGTACCAATCGTAGGCAGTGTACCAAACGACCATAGGGTACATGTGCAGCGTGGTCAACGGTGGGCTGGGCGGAACCGGGCCTTGCCAGGATTTCGGGACCGGCCAGTAGTCATAAGCCAGGCCGCTGCTGGCCAGAGCCGTCTGATACTCGGCCGCAAAGCTGTACCAGCGATCGTCATCGACTAGCAGGATTGGGGCCGGCGTTTTGGTCGTGCGGGTCACGGTGGTGGTGACGGCAGGGTCTTTTGTGGATTGCGCCGTTAGGCTGAAGGTGTCAGAGATGTGCCAACTCCGATTGAGCGGAATGGCCACGTCCAGCCTAATCTCCTGCGCTTCGCATGCTGCCAAAGCCAGTTGAGCCGGCCAGCCGCTGACCGGCCAGTTGTAGGGGATGCCGGTGGTCGCACTCAAGCTGAACAGATCGGCTGAGGTGCCGGTATTGCGGAGGCGAACCGTGTGGCTCACGGTTGTGCCAAAGCTGCCCACCCGGGTCTCCAGCAGGGGCGATAGTTCGACGCCCGCCGGCGCTGGCGGGGCGACCAGCCAGGTCAGGGCCTGTTCCAACACGGTTTGGCGCGTGGCCCGGTTGTTGATCGACTCAAAGCCGAAGGGTAGAAAGATCGAGCGGTAGGGTAGGCACAAACCGATGTAGACACCGGCCAGATCGCCGCCTTCATAGGTCAGCAGCGGGCCGGCAAAGTCACCATCGTTGATGCTAATCACGTCCGGCGAAATCTGGTTGTCGGCTCCGTCACCACCGGCAAGGCTAAATGACAGACCGGCTAAGGGCGTCTCCGGCAGGGCGTTGACCGCATTTGTACCGGCGTTATCACGCACGAATTGGGACTTGAGATAGTTCCGCAGATATTTGGCGTTGAAGATATACCCACCGCCATCAAAATAAGCGATATCTTGCCCGCTCAACAGCAGCTTGCCGCCGGCCTCCAGATATTGCTGCAAGGCGTCATCTGCCCCCACGTAGCCGGGGCTGTCTCCCGGCGCCGACCAGATCACCAGATCGTAATTAAGCAAGACGGTCACTGCCGGGGTCAAGATCCCGGTTTCGGTCAGGGTAACTTGCCAGAGATCATAGGCATAACGCGCGTCATCAAGCGCCTGCTCATAAAATTCCACCTGGCTGGCCTGATACCACCGCCCGCTGTCAACCAATAAGATCGAGGGTGCGGCCTCGAGTTGGAAATCAAGGTTCGCCGTGGCGCCGTCTAAAATCTGGAGATTAGAGGCTTTCCCCAAGCGATGCTTAGTCGCCGTCGCGGTAACGGCATAGCTACCCTCCGGGAGGAGCAAATTGTAGCGTCCGTCCGGTTGGGTGGTGGTTTGAACCGGCGTGCCATCGAGGGTGATGGTGGCGCTCAAAGGTTGGCCACTGCCGTTGGTCACGCGTCCGGTCAACGTTCCGCTTGGCTTGGGGTTTAGATTGAAGTTTAAAGTGGTGACGGTGTTAAAGGCGATCGTCACGTTGAACTGAGTTTGAGATTGGTAGCCAAAGGCCGAAACCGTAACATCATAGGTGCTGGCAGCCAGACCCTGATCGTACGCTCCGCCGGGGCCGGTGAGGACGGTGACACTGGCCCCGCCATTCCGAGGGGTGATTTGAATTGAGGCGCCGGTCAGCGGAACACCACCGCCGCTGACCACGCCTTGCAAGCGCCCCACCGCCGCCGCCGCGCTCACCGCGCCGTAGGCGTCCACCCGGCCGGCACCGTAGTTGTTATTGGGAAGCGGGCTGCCCAGGGGGACGGCTGTGGACTTGAGGAGGGTGGCGATCGCCTCCGGATCGGCCTTAAGGACCGGATCGGCTTGCAGCAGGAGGGCAACCAGGCCGGAGACATGCGGGGCAGCCATCGACGTTCCGCTTAGCACGCCGTAAGCGCCGCCCGGCAACGCGGAGCGGATATTCTTGCCCGGGGCTGAGACATCCGGTTTAATTTGCCCCCAGGGTGACGGCCCCCGGCTGGAGAAGTTGGCCACATCGTCGTTGCTGTCGGTTGCCCCCACGGCAAAGGCAATATCGAGACTGGCCGGGGAGCCAACGGTCCCGTCCTCGGGACCGCTGTTGCCGGCAGAGAAGACGGGAAAAATGCCGGCGTTGAGCAGAGCCTGCACATCGCTCCTAAACTCTTCGCTGGCCCCCACATCGCTGCCCCAGGAATTGTTGACAATGTCCGGGGCCAGTGCCGGATCGCCGTTGGGCGCCAGGACCCACTGAAATGCCTCGTGTAGCCAGCTATTAAGAGCACTGCCAGAGCTGTCAAAGGCCCGGACTGTAATCCATTGGGCCCCAGGCGCCACGCCCAAGCCCTCGCTGCCAACGATGGTCCCCATGGTGTGGGTTCCGTGGCCATCGGTGTCCACCGGATAGCCGGCTTCAAGGCCGGTGGTATCGAACCAGTTGCCGGCGTGGCTGGCCGGTTTACCTGGGCCGGTATAACCTCGATACTGAGCCTGGAGGGCCGGATGGAGCCAGTCTACCCCGGTATCGATATTGGCGACTACTACGCCGGTGCCATCGATCCCCAGCGCATTCCGGACCAGGTCGGCCCGAATCTTGGTCACGCCCCATTCCGGGGTAGCCGATTGCAGGCCAGGCCGAGCCGGGGCCAAGTCCTGGGGTGAGGCAGGGATGGTTTGGATAGGTTTGGCTAACTTGAGCCGTTTGTTTAATCTGACCACGGCCACGTCAGCGCGACCGGCCAGGGCTAACACGGTATCGAGCGGCCCTTCAGCCGCCACGGCGTTGACAATCCACAGGGGGGTAATTTCGCCGGCGGTGAGGCTTTGCCCACTCACCCCGCCCGAGCTGGGGGTTTGAAGCGTTTGGATCACGCCCCCTTGAGTACGCTGCGCCGTTTGCTGCAAGGCCTCGATGACGGCTCGGCGCCGGGTCAGTTCAGCGGGTTCGCCTTGCAGGCCGAAGCGGGTCACCGCTCCTGCCGCCGTGGCCACGACATCGGTCTGCTCTTTGAGGTATACAATGAATTGAGCCGAGCCGTCCGGGTTGGTCAGCAGGGCCTTGAGCAACTGCGGATCGATTTTGTAGAGCAAAGTTGGATCAATCTGGAAAATTTGCGTGCTATCGCCGGTTGAGAGGTGGGGTGGAATCTCCGGACCTTTAGCGGGTTGCGAGTCCGGCCCTTGAGCCTTAATCAATGGAGTGACCAGCCCTAGCAGCCCGAGGGTGAGCAGCAAGATAATTGAGATGGCATTTTGTCTGTGCATGGCGGTGTCCAGTAGATTTGTTGGGTAGGCTACTTTACATTTAGTTGGCCTGCCTTACAAAAAAATGGGCGCTCAACTGAGCGCCCGGACCTAAACAAAAATCAAATGACAACAAGTATATAGGAGAATACACCATCGATAGAATTACTATACTTCAAAATTGGCCGGCAGTATAGAGGCAAAGGTACTTGATTTTAATGACCAAAGGTCACTGGTTTTTCGCCCGAAAGTACTTTAAGGCAGCTTGGATCGCGGTAGTGCGGCAGTTAAACCAGTGCCGCCAGAAATTTATCCGCGTATTCCGTCCAGCAAGTAGGGCACATTCCGTGGGAAATAGGTGGCACGGTGTTAGCTTCCAGGAGCCGCATCTGACGGACAGCATGTTCAATTTCCACAAACTCTGCCCGATCATTCTGAATTTTTTTACACCAGCTACACACGGTAAGGACCTGCTCCGTAGAGGAGCTTTCTTCAATAAACCAGAAGAAAGGGACCGGCCTACGGTGCTCTTCCCGGATTAATGTGGAGGTGTAGCGAATGCCGCTGTTAGCCAGCAGCTCAATTTCCATCTCCATAAAGCGGAGACTATCGGGGGAGTCGCAGCGGAAGGGAATGAGTGATTTACCCCCGTGTTCCCTCACGTGTTTCACGACTAGTCGATAAATATGGCGGGTGCCGGGGTCGGTAATGTGATCCCAGATGGAGGTATTAATGACGTTACGGCCATTAAGAAGATGGTCCCCCTGATTATCAAGAGCGAAATCTCGCCAGGCCTGGTTAATGTGGGTGATGATGTCAAACTTATCGGTCTCTAAAATATACATGACTCACTACCTCATGGCGAAGTAAAAGAGCGCTTGACGCTCTATGAACCTCGATGATACCAGAAAGTGGCGCGTTTGGCGAACCGAAACTGTCAAAGAGTCCAGGTTTTAGGGTGGCGAGAATATTTAGGGGGCGAGGAATACTAAGCCGCGCCGGTGGGTAACTCGAACCAGAAGGTGCTGCCTTGCCCCACCTGGCTGTCAACCCAGACGCGGCCGCCGTGGGCTTCGATGACGGCTTTGACCAGGAAGAGACCCAGACCGGTCCCAGGCGTTTGGCGGGCCAGGCGATTATCGACCCGGTAAAAACGGTCAAAAATGCGCTCCTGATCAGCCGGGGGAATGCCGATGCCTTCATCCTTGACGTAGAGGCGCACGGTATTTTGATCAACACTCTGGCCTCCAACCTGGATGTGGCCGCCGTCGGGACTGTATTTAATCGCGTTGCCGATCAGGTTGGTGAAGACTTCCCGCAGCCGGTCAAAATCGCCGTAAATATGAGGGAAGTGAGGCGGAAAGTGGAGGCTAAGCGTGTGCTTAGCCGTGGTCGCCTGGAGGTTTTCAACTGCCGTTTTCGCCAGATCGACCAGATCGAGCACCGTGGGTTTTAGCTTGAAACCGCCTGCCTGGAGCCGGCTGGCTTCGAGCAGGTTGGTGATGAGCCGGTCGAGCCGGTCGGCCTCTTCTTCGATGATGCGCAAACCATCCGTTAGGGTCTGTTGATCCCAGGCGGCATCCTCGCGGGCCAGGGTGCCGGCGTAGCCCTTGATAATGCTAACCGGTGTTTTAAGCTCGTGCGAGATAACCGAGAGGAGGGTTTGTTTCAACTCCTCGGCTTCGCGGAGGCGAGTCATATCCCGCACATTGGCAATATACTGAACAATTTCCCCTTCTTCGTTACGCTGCGGTGAGTAGTTAATCGACAGGACAATGGACAAGCCGTCACGCCGGTGGTGGGTACCTTCCGTGTAGAGGTTGTCGACTTGCGGGTGGAACAGGGGCCGGCCCTGCTTATCCTCTAACCGGAGAACTTCAAAACAAGAGCGACCCACCGCTTCTTCGGCGGAGATGCCGGTCATATTGACCAGGGCTCGGTTCCAAGTTTGGATGATTCGGTAGGCGTTGAGCATCATGACTCCGTCGCCGCTGTTTTCGATGATGGCGTTGAGCCGCTCCCGTTCCTGGCTAACTTGCTGGTAGAGGCGAGCATTCTGAACTGCGATAGCCGCCTGATCGGCAAAGGCCCGCAGGAGCTGCTGGTCATTGGGGCTAAAGGCGACCCCGCGGGAGCGAAAGATAAAGATGAAACCTATGCGCTCCTCTCCAATTTCCAGGGGCAAAGCCACCACTTGGCGCATCGGCATGCCGGCGGCCCGCGAGGCGATCGCCAGGCGGAGGGATAACTCGCGCGAGGACTCGACCGGATCTTCGTTGTCAAGATCGCGCCAGAGAGGTTCTAGCAAAGGAACAGCACTCAAGGGAAAACCGATACTGGCGCGGGGGGCAAAGGCGCCATCAGGCAGACGGAGGGTAATCAGTCCGGCCTGGCCGGTCAGAATTTCTACAGCGCTTTCAAGGGTGAGTTTGAGCAGAGCAGACAGGTCCAGGCGCGCGCTCATGGCGCGACTGATGGCTAGTAAATATTCACGCTGACGTAAACGAAAGTCCGGTAACACGGCCCTAAATTAGGGGGTTGTCATTGAGGTCAGGATAAAAAAGACTGCCCCACTGCCGAGGGCAAAGACCACCACCGACAAGAGCAAGCCAATCGCTACCAGAGCAATCGTCGGCGGTCCTTCGCTCGCTTCTTCATAATTGTCGAAGGTGTCTCGGCTTGAGATCATGGTGGCGTCGTCTTGATCAAAAGCCTCGTCCTCGCGGAGAGGGGCTTGGCCTAAAGCAGCGATTAAAGGATCGGATTGGGGCTCCAATTGGCGGAGACCCTCCTTGGCCTGCTCGCTGTTTTTGTTGATTTTGAGCGCATTCTCGTAGCAAATGCGCTTATCTTCATTTTCAGTCAAGACTTCAGCCAAGCCCAACCAGGCCTCTTCTGAGCGAGGCGTCTCCTGCAAAATTGCCTCAAAGATCAGGCGAGCTTGCTGTAAATTTCCTTGCTCAATGGCTGTACGGCCGTCTTCGATCGTAGGCATTTGCACTATCCTTGTTTACATAATATAGATAGAGTTTACCACAAATGACTAAATTTGTACAGTCTAAGGCTAAATGCTTCGTAATAGTATCAGCAAGTTGAGGCAATGTCAACCACCTGACCAAGCTTGCAACTGCCCTCGGTCAGTTGACGAGGTCCGGTCAACGCTGTAGAATGAATTAAAATCTTGGAAGTTAGGAAAAAAGCATGGAACTGAAAGTTTATCCTTGGATCAAAGAGACTGCCCCTAAAGAAGAAGAGTTGCGCAATGAGTTAGTGGAGCAGGAGTTAAACGTCTACCATTGGTCCAGCCCGCCCAACGATACCCTGCTGGGTCATACCCACGGTTACCACAAGATCATCTATGTGGTTTCCGGAGCGATCAAATTTGAGTTTCCCAGCCGGCATCAAAGTCTCAGCCTTAGGGCCGGTGACAAGCTTGAGTTGCCGGCAGGTATCCGCCATAACGCGATTGTGGGGGTGGATGGTGTTCGTTGTCTCGAGGCCCACATTTACTAAGTCCGTAAAAACAAAATAAGAATCCGACCTGTTAGCCAACCGACCCCAAGGAGTTCCAGTTCATGACAAGTAACGGCACCCCCAAATACCATTTAACTATTCACGATTTTCCCGAAAACGAACGCCCCCGAGAACGCCTGGTCGTCTATGGCGAGGCAGCGTTATCCAATGCCGAGTTGCTGGCTATTTTGCTTCGGGTGGGCGTCGCCGGTCAAAATGTGCTCACTTTGAGCACCTCTCTGCTCCGAGATTTTGGGGGGGTGATCGGTTTGGCCAATGCCGGCATCGGTGAGCTAACCGCGGTAAGAGGGATAAGTACCGCCAAGGCGGCTCAGCTTAAAGCTGCGCTGGAATTAGGGCGTCGGTTATTGCTGGCCTCGCCTGACTTTCGACCGCAAATTACTTCTCCGTCCGACGCCGCCAACCTCTTGATGCTGGAAATGGGGGCTTTGCCGCAAGAAAACTTGCGGACCATCCTGCTCGACACGAAGAATCGGGTGTTAAGCAGTCCAACCGTCTATGTTGGCAATGTCAACTCGTCGATTATTCGGGTTGCTGAAGTCTTCCGCGATGCAGTTCGCTCGAATGCCACCGCCATCATTGTGGCTCACAACCATCCGTCGGGTGATCCCACCCCTTCACCGGAAGATGTGCAAGTCACCCGTTCGATCGTGCAGGCCGGTCAGCTCCTGGGAATCGATGTTCTGGATCACCTGGTCATTGGTCACCAGCGCTTTGTCAGCTTGAAAGAGCGCGGGCTGGGCTTCGATTAGCCGGTAGTAGGATAACATAAAATTATTTTGATGGCATTTTGCAAATCTATTTCGGAATGTTATACTCTTGCACCGCAATTGTAAAGTTTTCTTAGCCTGCTGTCTAGCGGGCTGGAAATTAGTAATGAAGGAACGAGGGAGTTATGCCGCTACCAAGCGATGGTCAAACAAAAAACGGCGATACTGCATATAACCCCATCGCCTGGCGTATTGAACAGATGAACGAGCGGGTCCGGTCGGCTAAAGATCAGGATCTTTATCTCTATCTGCAACCGGCCGAAGAAGTGGATGGGGGGCATGTCGTTATCAATGGCCGGCGGATGCTCCAGTTTGCCTCATACGCTTATCTTGATTTGCTGGGCCACCCTAAAATCCAGGCCGCGGCCCAGAAAGCTTTGGAGGAGTTTGGCTCCGGGACGCACGGCGTCCGGATTCTGGCCGGAACTACCAGATTGCACGTCGAGCTGGAACAGACCATCGCCCGCTTCAAAGAGGCCGAAGATGCGATGGCTTTGTCCAGCGGCTATGTGACTAATTTGGGCACCATTGCGGCCCTGTTAGGCCGCAATGATGTCGTCATTTCTGATAAGCTCAACCACGCCAGCATCGTGGATGGCTGCTTGCTCTCGCGGGCTAAGTTTGTGAGATTTGAACACAACGATATGGAAGCGCTGGAGCGCGCCTTGAGCGAAGCACCCAAGCGAGCCGGCAAACTGGTGGTGGTCGATGCCGTCTTTAGTATGGACGGCGACGTGATCAACCTGCCGGAGGTGATTCGCCTGTGTCGCCAGTATGGAGCGATGCTCATGGTGGACGAGGCTCACTCGGTCGGGGTGCTGGGTGAGACCGGACATGGGATTTTGGAGCATTTCGGGATCGATGATCCCGACGCCATCGACATTAAAATGGGGACGATGAGCAAGACCATCCCGGCCATTGGCGGTTATATCGCCGGCAAGAAAGACCTGATCAGTTTTCTCAAGCACAGTACCCGGGCCTTTGTTTTTTCGGCGGCCCTACCCCCACCCGTCACGGCGGCGGCCAAGGCAGCGTTCGAGGTCATTGAAGAGGAGCCGGAGCGGGTTAAGACCTTGCAAGGCAATGTCGATTACTTCATCACCGGTTTACAGGAGCGTGGGTTTAACACCCTCAAGACCGAAACGCCGATCGTGCCGATTATCGCCGGCGACGATGAGCGAGCCTGGATGATGGCCAAACTGTCCCAGGAGCAGGATATTTTTGTCCTACCGGTGGTTTCACCGGCAGTACCGGTCGGCACCAGCCGCTTGAGAGCCAATGTTACGGCCGGTCTCTCCCTGGAAGAGATTGAATATGCCATGAACGTCTTTGAAGAAGCGGGTAAGGCGGTAGGTGTGCTGCCAGCTTAGCTCTGGCGACTCTTGTAGCCCCTAGACAACTCACAAAGGCCGTTGGTAAAAACGGCCTTTGTCTTATTTTGGCGGGATCAGCGTGCCGGACAAGGTCAAGATCATCCTCAACACCCGGGGTAACCGGTCATACGGGCAACGTCAGGCGGCACTGATCGAACGGGCTATTCAAGCGGCCGGGTTAAAATGTGACCTGGTGCTAACCGACCGTCCCGGTCACGGCCTCGAACTGGCCCGTCAGGCCGCCAGCGAGGGCTGGTCAACAATTGTGGCTGCGGGTGGCGATGGGACCATTAATGAAGTAATCAACGGCTTTCTCAAGGCTCCAACCGCCTGGCCAGAGATCACCCTTGGTATCATTCCGATGGGAACCGCCAATGACTTGGCTACGATGTTAGGTCTGCCGCGCCAGATTGAGGCGGCTTGCCGCCGCCTGGCCGCCGGCCAGACTCGCCGGATCGACTTGGGGCTGGTCAACGGGCGCTACTTTGCCAACAATTCAGCGGTAGGTTTAGAGCCGATCGTGACCCTGGCCCACGAGCAACTGCGCCAAATTAAAGGGAGTATTCGCTACGTGCTGGCCGCGCTCAAGGGCATCGCCTCGGCTCACCCCTGGCAGATGCGAATTGCCTGGGACAAGGGAGCCTTTGAAGGTCCGGCGACGCTGGTTTCGGTTGGCAACAGCCCCCGCACCGGTGGCGCTTTTTATATGACACCTAAAGCAAAACTCGACGATGGTTACCTGGATTTTGTCTATGCCTTTGGCATGAGCCGGCCACAACTGTTGGCTCTTTTGCCCCGAACTTTTTCTGGAACCCATGTCCACCATCCCCTGGTGGTACACCAGCGCACCAAGCAGTTATCAATCACCGTTAAGCCGGCGTCGCCGATTCAGGCCGATGGCGAAGTGTTTGAAAAGGCGGCGGTTAAGATCGATTACCAGATTATTCCGCAGCAGTTACGGGTGCTTGTTTAAGATGAAGATGTTGCCGCGTCCTTTGATTAAACTGGGTTTTTATCTACTCTACCATCACCTGGCCTGGACTTACGAGGCAGTAGCCTGGTCGGTCTCGTTTGGACAGTGGGCGAAGTGGCGCCGGCTGGCGCTCCGATTTATTCGTCCTGGGCCTATCTTAGAGCTGGCCTACGGCACGGGGGAGTTGTATATCGATATGATGGAGGTTGGCTACCGGCCGCTGGGCATCGATCTATCGCCCTACATGGCCCGGCTGGCGAGCCGAAAGTTGCGCCAACAAGGCTGGCCTCTGGCTTTATCCCGAGCTCAGGCCCAAAATTTGCCATTTCCCAGTGACTACTTTGCCAATATCATCGCTACATTCCCCACCGACTATATCTTTGCCCCGGCCACCTTAAAGGAGATTCAGCGCGTGCTGCGATCGCCGCAAGAGGGTCAGTCGGCTGGCCGGCTGATTGTCGTGCTCGAAGGCCAGCTTCAGGGACCGGGGCCCCTGCGTTCTTTCATCGAGTGGCTTTACAAGATCACGGATCAGCATGATTTTCCGCCGATCAAACCACTGCCGCGCTTCGCCGAACATCAACTCCAAGTCCGAATGGAGTGGGTTGAACACCACGGCGTCCGGGCCCGCATGCTGATCGCGGAAAAGCTGTAAAAGCTTCACCAAAACACTCATCAAGCAAAGATTGGCAAAACGGAAAATTGAGCGTTAGAGTTCACCACCCGGCGGCAAAATGCCCCGCTGCACAGCCAGACGAATCAGGTCGGCCGGGGTGCGGGCGCCGAGTTTGCGCATCACTTCGGCCCGGTGAAATTCAACTGTGCGCGGGCTAACCACCAGCCGGGCAGCCACTTCGGCGTTGGTGTGGCCCTCGGCCAGCAGGTGGAGTACTTCTCGCTGGCGAGCCGTCAACAACTCATACGGATCCGTGTGAGATGCGGTCGCCTTTTTCTCAAAGTTCTCAATCTCCTCTTCAGATAGAGGCGGGCTGAGATAGCGCCGACCGGTCAAAATCTGGCGCACGGCCTGGACCAACTCACCGGCTGTAGATTTTTTGAGAACATAGCCGGCCGCTCCACTCTTCAGGGTCTCATGCACGTAGCCTGGGTTAGCATACATTGACAGAATAACGATCCGAGTTTGGGGGGAACGCCGGCGGACTTGCCGGGTCACTTCCAAACCACTCAAACCGGGCATCATCAGATCGAGGACCAAGACCTCCGGCTGCAAACGTTCGATCAGCGCCACAGCCTCGCGGCCATCGGCCGCTTCACCCACGACCCGAAAATCCGGTTCAGCCGCCAGCAGCGCATGCAAGCCCTGCCGAACTATGTGATGGTCATCAGCCAAAAAGATCGTCGTCATCGACAGCGCTCCTTTCGGTCTCTTCAAGTAGAGGTAGTTGAACGGTTATAATCGTTCCCTTCCCTGGAGTCGAGTCAATTCTGAGGTGACCGTCTAACAAAGCTACCCGCTCATTCATTCCAGATAGCCCCGGCGAGTCAGCTAGGGGCGTAGGATCGAAGCCGATCCCCCGGTCCTCGATTTCTAGCCCCAGTGTGTCCAGGCCGACCCAGAGCCGAACCGTAACCTCGCTCACGCCGGCATGGCGAGCGACGTTGGTCAGTCCCTCCTGGATTAGCCGGAAGACGGTGGTTTCTACACTCGAGCTAAAACGCCAGCCGGTCAAGCCCGTCTGCTGGAAGGTGACCTGGATCTGGGTTTGCTGAGTGTAACGCTCAAAATGGCTCAAGAGGGTCGGCAACAAGCCCAGATCATCCAGCATTGCCGGCCGCAGATTGAGGGACAATTCATCGACCCCCTCCATGAGTTCGTTGACCAGTTGCTGCGCTTCATTCAGATGGCTTTTGACCACCTCGGCCGGTAAGCGGACAATCATATCAAGCAAGAGCTTGAGCCCGGTCAGGACCTGTCCCACTTCATCATGGAGTTCACGGGCGATGTGACGGCGCTCGGTCTCTTGGATGTCCAGCAAGCGGCGGGAGAGGCCTTGCAGCCGTTCATTTGCGCCTTGAACCTGCTCAAACAACTGGGCTTTCTCGATAGTCAGAGCCGCCCGGTCGGCGAGCGCTTGCAAGAGCACCTGGTCGTCTTGAGTGTAAGGGTGGCTCGGCTGGTCGCGGGACAAGCCGAGCGTACCCATCACCCGGCCCTCTCCTCGCAAGGGCGCAATTAGCAGGCTGGCAACGCCGACCTGTTCTAGATATGGTAGGTATTCTGTCTGAATCAATCGCTCAATCTGTTCTTGATGAAGCAGGGGGATGAGCAGAGGCTGACCCGTTTCTCGAATAGTAGCGACCCATTCACTATGGGTCGAGGCTGCCGAGGCAAGGTATAACGGGCCCATCAGCGCCTTGGCCTCCGGTTTGCGGTGATGAAACGCGACCGGCTCGAGCCACTGCTCATCTTTTGACAAAAGACTAATAACGCAGGCATCACCGATGGCCTCGGCTGTGTGCCGGACGATGCTCTCCAATACGGCCTGAACATCCAGACCGGCCTCGGCCACCGCCTGCGAAATCTGAGCCAGCGTTTCCAGCCGGGCGGTGTGCCGGCGAACTTCTTCTTGGAATTGCTCCCGTTCGGTAATATCGCGAAAGATAGCTGTCAATGCTTGGGGCTGCCCGGCCGCATCTTTGACCAAGGCGATACTCACCTCAGCCAAAAAACGAGTTCCATCCTTTCGAAGCAAATTGTACGCGACAGATCTAATGCTGCCGGTTTCGAAAATTTGTTGAAAATCCCGGATAGCTTGCGACCAATCTTCCGGGACGACTAGGCCAAAGCCGGGCTTGCCTATCATCTCCTCTGCCCGGTCATAGCCGAAGAGCCTGACCGCTTGCTGGTTGACCATGGTCACCTTGGCCTGCAAGTCGCCCAAGGCAATACCGTCGGGCGAGGCCTCGACGAGGCTGCGGTAACGCGCCTCGCTCTCTCGCAAGGCGTTCTCCGCCTGCCGGCGCTCGGTGATATCATGGAGGATGGCCAAGTGGAGACCGGGCACAATGTTGGCTACAGCCCGATACTCCACGGCTATGGTCGTCTCGTCCCGGCGCAGCAGGGTGTATTCCCCTTTTTGTCGGCCATCGCTGATAAAGGCTCGCCATATCTCTTGAGTGAGATTACGGTCATGATCGAGGGTAAGGTTCAGGACCGTCAGCCGTAGCAGTTCTTCCCGGCTGTACCCAAGCAGAGTGCAGGCTGCCGGGTTAGCCTCCACCCAGTGCATCTCGTCATCTGCCAACAGAATGGCATCCAGCGCATGCTCGAACAGGGCTTGTAAGATTGGTTCGGTGGCCATAGCCGATGCTCCTTTTAGGTGGCTGCTCTAGTGTGGCTCCTGGCTGCCTGTCCGGGTCAGCGGAAAAAACCGTTTTCAACGGCTGAAGCTGACACCGCCATCTTAAACTGCTTGAACTCCGGTTTGTCGTCGTTCTCTCCTTCATTCAACCTCGGGCTTGGGTGGTCGCACTTGATAATAGTATAGCACAGCCCACCGGGATACAACAGGCTGAGAAATGGATTAGCCCTGACCGCTGACCCGGCAACCGGGCCGTGCGAAAAAGACGTCACGACCGATCAGGGAATTTGTCCGCCTCAATAAAGCACGTTTTTTTCACACCTTGTCTGATAAATTAGCGGCATGTTCATAGTCCAGTTCTAGTCTTGCCAACTGAAGGAGAGAATAAACTATGTTTCCGATCGTGGAAGCGATTTCACAAAAAGAACAGTATGTCCAAATCGAGGCTAATTTGCTGGCGCGCTTTATCTACCTGAGCCAATCGCCCCAAATGCAGCTTTGCCTCGAACCGGAGATCACCTGGTTCACCACAGCTATCACCTATCCTCACTATGTCTTTAACATTGTCCTGCGGGCCAATTTTAGCGCTCCGGAAGCGGCACACGCCTACCTTAACAAACTGACTCGAGACGCCCAAGGGCGTCAGGCGTCGCTCTTTTGGGTGGTTGGTCCGGCTACCCAGCCGGTTGAGTTAGGCCAGTGTTTGTTGAAACGCCACTTCAATCTGGCCCTGTCGGCCACGGCCATGGACCTTGATTTAGCCAACCTGAATGAGACGGGCCCGATGTCACCGGAGGTCGAAGTGGTGCGGGTGGAAAAGCTATCCCAGTTGAGAGAATTCATCACCATCCAAGCCCACAACAGCGGCTTACCCTCCGAGGCAGCCGAGGCCTGGTTTGATTTGGAGGCGGATCTTGGCCTGGGTGAGACCTTGGCCTGGCAGCGATATCTAGGGTACTGGCGCGGTGAAGCTGTGGCCGCCGCCTCGACCGTGGCCGGGGCCGGGGTGGTGGGCTTGTACCAGGTGGCAACCCTGCCTCAGGCCCGGGGTTTGGGCCTGGCCTCGGCGGTCTCGCTGGCGGCGATGCAAGACGCTCGGCGCCGGGGGCATCAGCGGGCCATTCTGCACTCGACCCCGATGGGCTTAAACGTCTATCAGCGGCTCGGCTTTAAGCCGGTGACCCCTATTGAGATCTATTTTTGGTCTGGAAATTAGGAGACAAGCGATGTCCGTTCAACTCATTAATGCTAAGGTTGGTAGCCCGTCCTGGCCACCGGTTATGGCCGGTCGCCAGTTTCGTCCGGCGCGGCTAAGCGA
The DNA here is from genome assembly GCA_937864185.1 of uncultured Chloroflexota bacterium. Lineage (GTDB taxonomy): Bacteria > Chloroflexota > Anaerolineae > 4572-78 > J111 > JAGRBY01. The sequence continues at coordinate 6,842 of CALMIS010000374.1, read as the reverse complement.
TATGCCTCGCCTCAAAAATTTGATCGATGCGGCGGTTCGGCATTTGGGTGGCAGGGATTATAGCCGCCAGCAAATCGAAAGTTCGCTGCAGTATATCTTCGGGGCCGATACCCCGCAACTGATCGCGGATGGAACCTACTACGTGGTTGAGATCGATGGCCAGCTGGCCGGGGCAGGCGGCTGGAGCAATCGAAAAACCCTCTATGGCGGCGATCAGGCCAAGGCCGAAACAGAGGATAACCGGCTCGATCCAAGCCGGGACGCAGCCAAGATTCGGGCTTTTTACGTCGATCCGCACCGGGCCCGCCAGGGGATTGGGCGCCAACTGCTGCGGGTCTGTGAAACGGCGGCCCGACAAGCGGGCTTTACCCGGCTTGAGTTGATGGCCACCCTGACCGGCATGCCTTTGTATGCCGCTTGCGGCTTTCGGGTGGTGACCCCTGCTGAGATTGAGATGCCGGATGGGATCAGGCTGCCCGTTGCCAAAATGGAAAAGATCATTACCTCGCCCTGAATCGCGGCCAAGGTCGTTGAGCGTTCGCCTGAGCTGGGCGAAGGCGGTTAGTCCTAGCCGCCTTCGCCCAGCTCAGGCCGTGGTTTTTCCCCAAAGGATGGTCGCCCATCCATTGAAAAAATTGCCTCCAAACCGAATTAAGCTATACTGAGCCGGTTAGGGGCGCCTATCTTTATCCAATCAGGAGGTAGGGCGTCTTAAAGAGCTGTTATCCGGATTAGGCAATCAATTCCACAACATGCGTCTAAAATCTCTCGAAGTCCAAGGTTATAAATCCTTTGCCAATAAGGTCGAGCTCGTGTTCGATTCCGGGATTACGGCCGTCGTCGGCCCTAATGGCAGCGGCAAGTCAAACGTGGCCGATGCTATTCGCTGGGTGTTGGGTGAGCAAAGCTACCGCAGCCTGCGCGGCAAAAAGACGGAAGACATGATCTTCTCCGGCTCCGATGGCCGGGCCCGGCTTGGGATGGCCACGGCTACCCTCGTCCTGGACAACACCGATCGCTGGATCCCGCTCGACTTCTCGGAAGTAACCATCTCCCGCCGGGCTTATCGCTCCGGTGAGAACGAGTACTTCCTCAACGGCAGTCGCGTTCGTCTGAAAGATGTCTACGAGCTGTTGTCCCGCGGCGGCCTCAGCCGCCAGACCTATACCGTTATCGGCCAGGGCATGATCGATCAGGTCCTGGGCTTGCAGGCCGAAGAGCGGCGGATGCTGTTCGAGGAGGCGGCCGGCATCACCTTCCACCGCCAGAAGCGGCTCGATGCCCTGAACAAGCTGCAAGCCACCCAGGATAACTTGCTGCGCCTCAACGACATTGTGCAGGAGATTGCGCCGCAGTTGCGCCGGCTGGAGAAGCAAGCCGAGCGGGCCGAAGAGTATCGCCTGATCAAGACCCATCTGGAAGGGCTGCTGCGGATCTGGTACGGCTATCGCTGGGGCCGCGCCCAACAGGCCTTGCGTGATGCCCTGGCCCGGCAACAGCAGAGTCAAAAGCTGGTCAAGGAGCAACGAGATAACCTGCAGGAGATGAGCCTGGAGATTGACGTGCTGCGGACCGAGCAGGCCGATGTCCGCACCCAGCTCAGCCAGTGGTATGCCGAGAACAACCAGCTCAACAAGCGGGCCGAGTCGATCCAGCGGGAGCTGGCCGTCAACGAGGAGCGGGCCCGCCAGTACGCCGCCCAGCGCCAGGAGATTCTGGCCGAGCTGGAACCGTTGGCGACCAACCTGGCCGCCCAGGCCGATCAAGTCGCCCAGGTTGAGGCCGACCTGAACGCCCTTGTGCCCGAGCTGACTCAAGCCGAACAAGTTCGGGCCGCCGCCCAAGCCAGACTCGCGGCCCACCAGGCCGAGCAAGAGCAACTGCTGGCCCGGCAAGAATCCGCCGCCGCCCAGCTTCGCCAGTTGGCCACCGCTTTGACTCAGCGGGAGACGCGCCTGCACCAACTGGCCGAGCGGCAAGCCACCCTCCAAGCCGAGCAGGACAGCCGGGTTGAGTCGATCCGGCGCTTTCATGAGCAGCAGCAGGAGTTGCAGGCCCGCCAGAGCCAGACCGCAAGCCGGCTGCAGGAGATCGAAGCGGAAACCATCGCCCTGGAAAGCGAGCAGCGCCAGCAGCGGGACAACCTGACTGAGATCAGTCAACAAGCCGAGCAGATCAAAACCCAAATCGATGGGCTGAGCCGCCAGGAAGGCGGGCTCAAGGCCCGGCTGGATGTACTCGATAAACTGCGCAGCGATATGTCGGGTTATTACGCCGGGGTGCGGGCCGTGATGGAGGCCGGGCTGCCGGGTGTGGTCGGCCCCGTCAGCCAGGTGCTGCAAGTGCCGCCAGCGTTGGAAGTGGCGATCGAAGCCGCGTTGGGCGGTCGCCTGCAGGACGTGGTGGTCGAGCGATTCAGCGACGCGGAGGCGGCCATTGCCCACTTGAAACGCGCTCGCCAGGGCCGGGCCACCCTGCTGCCGCTCGAGACCCTTCGGGCCGGCACGCCGCTTAGCGTCCCAAATACCCCGGGCGTGGTCGGTTTAGCCTCTGATCTGGTGACGGTGGCCGAGGATCGGCTCAGGCCGGTGGCCGTTTATGCCTTGGGCCGGACCCTGGTAGTAGAAGATTTGCCGGCCGCCCGGCGCGCCTTTGAGGCCCTGCAAGGCGGCTTCCAAATTGTGACCCGTGACGGTGAGTTGATGCGCTCCGGCGGATCGGTGACGGGCGGGGCCTCCGGCAAAAAGGGCGAGGAAGGCACCTTCCTGGCCCGCGAGCGGGAGTGGCGGGCCTTGCCGGCGGAAATTGCCGCTTTGCAGCAGCAGCAGCAGGCCTTGTCGACTCGATTGGCCGGCTCTCATGATCAGAGCAACGCCCTTAAACAAGCTTTGCAGTCGCTGGCCGAGCGCTTACAGCACCAGCAGCAGCAGCGCCGGGAAATGCAGACCCTGGCCGATAAGCTGAGCCGTTCGCTGGAGCAAGTGACCACCAGCTTGCAGTGGCACCAAGAGCTCCAGGCCAAAAGCGAGACCGAATTAAGCCAGATCGACCAGCGCCAAGCCGAGGATCGGCAGCAGCTTGAGCAGTTGAGCCAGGCCCGGATCGAAGCCGAAGCCGAAGTCAAACGGCTGGCCGATCAGGCCCAAACTCTATCCGCCGAGCAGTTGTTGGCCGATCTGAACGAGGTCCGCAGTGCGGTCGCGGCCATCCAGGCCCGGCAAGCCAACCGGCAGGCTATGCTGGATAACTACCAGGCGGCCCGGCGCCAGCTATCGGTCCAGATCGAGAGCAAACGGGCCCGGGCCGAGGCGTTGGCGGCCGAGCGCGAAGCTTTACTCGGGCAGCAAGCCGAGTTGCAGAGCCGGACCGGCGGTTTTGCCGAGCAGTTAGGCCGGTTGAACACCGAGATCGAGGCGGGGGAGCAAAAGCTGGCCGAGTTCGAGGCCCGGCAGATTAAGCTCCAGCAGGATGAGCGCCAGTTGCGCCAGCGCGTCCAGCGGTTGGAGCTGGAACACAACCGCCTCAGCCTGGATGCCGCTCGCTGCCAGGACGAACTGGACCACATGCAGCGCCAGATTCACGATGATCTGGGTCTGGTTCAATTAGAGATGGCCGATGAGCAGATCGGTCAGCCAATTTTGCCGGTCGGCGATGATCTGCCGACCATCGATGCTCTGCCGCCGGGCGTTGAAGAGGATGTCCAGCGGCTTAAAGTGCAGATCCGGCGCATGGGCAACATCAACTTTGAAGCGCCCCAGGAGTACGCCGAACTGAAAGACCGCCACGAATTCCTGAGCGCCCAGATCACTGATCTGGAGGCCGCGATCACCGATCTGCGGGCCATCATTGCCAAGCTGGACGAAGCCATGGTCGAGGCCTTCGTGGCCACGTTTGAGCAAGTGGCTAAGGAGTTTCAGCGCTACTTTAAAACCCTCTTTGGCGGCGGTGAGGCTCAGTTGATTTTGACCGATCCGAACAATATGTTGGAAACCGGTGTCGATATCGTGGCCCGGCCGCCGGGCAAACGCCTGCAAAACTTGGGCCTGCTGTCCGGCGGCGAGCGCTCGCTGACGGCTCAGGCCTTGATCTTCGCCCTGTTGCGCATCAGCCCCACCCCCTTTGTCATCTTCGATGAAGTCGACGCGATGCTGGACGAAGCCAATGTCAGCCGCTTCCGCGATGCGCTCAAGCGTCTGGCCCAGGATATCCAGTTTATCGTGATTACCCACAACCGGACGACCATCGAAGCGGCCAACACGCTTTATGGCGTCTCGATGGGGGATGACTCGGTCTCGCAGGTCTTCTCGCTCAAGATCGATGAGTGGCTGGCCGAACGCAAGAATGGCAAATAAAAGGGGGCAGCGGCCCTTTGTAGAAGCCAACAGGCTGTAATTCCAATGAGGGGCCAAGGCGCTAGACTTGGCCTTTGTTTTTTTATACAGCCGAAACAAACCTATGCTCAAAGATGCGTTAGCCGGTCTTTCCGGTCGAGTCAAAGCCCGCCGTAGTCAGGACAAAGTGGTTAAATTTGGGACGTTTGGCGGAGTTTTTACACCCAACGTTTTGACCATCCTGGGCGTGATTATGTATTTGCGCCTCGGCTGGGTGGTGGGCAATGCCGGGATCCTCGGGGCGGTGCTCATCATCCTGATGGCCAAAACCGTGACCATCTGCACCGGCCTGTCGATGTCGTCCATCACCACCAACATCAAGATTGGGGCCGGCGGCGCTTACTCGATCATCTCCAAGTCGCTGGGCCTGGAGGCCGGCGGCAGCATCGGCATTCCCCTCTACATTGCCCAAACCCTGTCAGCCGCGCTCTATATCATCGGCTTCACCGAAGGCTGGTTGCGGGTCTTTCCCGAGCATCAAGCTCTGATTGTATCTACGGTGGCCTGGGCCGTGCTGCTGACCATCATCTCTGTTAGCGCCGATCTGGCCATTAAAACCCAGTACTTGATTATGACCATTATGGCGGTCTCGATCGTTTCCTTCCTCTTTACGGATGTGCCCCACGTGGCGGAGCCGGTCTGGATTGGCAATTTTGAGAGCGCCGGCTTTTGGGTGGTCTATGCCGTCTTCTTCCCGGCCGTGACCGGAATTATGGCCGGCGCCAATATGTCCGGCGATCTGAAAGACCCGCGCCGGGCCATCCCGATCGGGACGATGAGCGCCGTCATTGTGACGATGATTATCTACCTCTCGATGGCCGTGGTGGTGGGCCTGGTCAGCACCCCCGAGGAGCTGCTGGGCAATCAAATGGTCATGGTCGATAAGGCGATTTACGGGCCGGCGGTCTTGGCCGGGATTATGGGCGCCACGCTGTCGTCGGCCTTGGGTAGCATGCTGGGCGCGCCGCGCTTGATGCAGGCCCTGGCCGAGCAGAAAACCATCCCCCTTTACCGGCCGATGGCCGCCCGCACCGCTACCGGCGAACCCCGTAACGCCACGATCGTGACCGGCGTGTTTATTATCATCGCTTTGTGGCTGGCCAACCTCGATGCCCTGGCGCAGCTCATTACGATGTTTTTCTTGATCACCTACGGCATGCTTAACCTGGTGGTCTTCTTGCAGCAGAGCATGCGCATCATCAGCTTCCGGCCGACGTTCAAGGTGCCCCGTTTTGTGCCGCTTTTCGGGGCGGTCTCGTGTGTTTTCATGATGTTTTTAATCGATCCCATTTTCAGCGCGGTGGCCATCGTCATTATCATCATGATTTATGTCTGGCTGACGCGGAAAGGGCTAAACGCCGACTTTGGTGATATTCGCGGCGGCCTGTTCTTGACCCTGGCCGAACGCATGGCTCGCCTGGCCGACCAGTTTCCCAGCCACCAGATTTCCTGGAAACCGGATCTGCTGGTTCCGGTCAAAGACCCTCGCGTCTGGGCCGGCCCGTTGTTCTTTATCCGCAACATCACTTATCCTTCCGGCAGTATCTTTGCTTTCACGGTCAAGGACGGAGCCGGGGACGAGCCCGAGTACCAGACGGCCATGGAGGAGTTGTTGTTGCCTTTAAAGGAGCAGAACATCCTCACCAACTCCACCATCATCGAGGATGCGGAGTTTCTGCACGGGGCCAGAATCGTGATCCAGACCCTGCGGGGCGGCTCGTTTCGGCCCAACATTTTGTTTTTGACCGTGGGCGGGGACTGGAATAGAAATGGCGGCTCCATGGCCGAGGGGCAGGCCGGAGCGGGCATGATTTCGGCGGACGAGATTTCGCGCCGCAACGAGACGATCAACAAATTGGTGGTGATGGCCACTCGCTACCGGATGGGGGCGATTCTGCTGCGTCAGCATCCCCGCATGGCTTTTGGCGTCCAGGAAAACGTCAACTTGTGGCTGCGCGATAAGAGTCCCAACTGGAATCTGGCCATTCTGATCGCGCTTCAACTGCAAATGAATTGGGGCGGTAAGATCAATGTCGTTACCGTGGCCGAGCCCGGCGAAGAGGAGCAGCCGCTGTACGAGTTTCTCGAGCGGTTGAGCGACCAGGCCCGCTTGCCCTCCGCCACCGAGCTGCACGTCTTGCGCGGTCCCTTCAAGCCGGCCCTGGCAGCGGCGCCCCGGGCCGATTTGAACATCTTCGGCCTCTCATTGAGCGATGGCTGCCTGCCGATGGACTTCATCCGCGAGATGCCGGAGCTGGTCAAGACCTCGTGCGTCTTTGTGATCGACTCGGGCCACGAGAGTGCCTTAGCTTGAGGTTGGGCGTGGGACGTGGCACGTTTCTCTTACGTTCCACGTCCCACGTCCCACGCGTAGAGTCCGGAACTGCCCTAGGCCGGCGCCGCCAGCACCTCACCGAGGGCGGCGATAAAGCGCTGATTCTCCGCCGGCAA
>CALMIS010000373.1 GCA_937864185.1 uncultured Chloroflexota bacterium | reverse complement strand
GCTGCACCCCCCCTCCCGGCGCGCCAGTCGGTGCCGATGACCCCGCCCCGCCGACGATCACCACCTCCCCGACCGTGACGACGACTCCGACCGTGACGACGACCCCGACCTCTACGCCCACCCCGACGGTCACGGCCACGCCCACGATCACCACGACGCCGACGGTGACCTCAACGCCAACCGCCACCCCCAGCCCGACGCCCACGGCGACCCCGACTCCATCACCCACCCCGACCGGAGTTGTGCTCAAAGTTTCACCGGAGAACAGTGTCTTGCCGGTGTGTGAAGGCAACGAGACCACCCTGACCGTCGGCGTCGAAAATGTCGTCGATTTGCAGGCCGTCGAAATCTACATGAAGTTCAATCCAGCCATTGTCCAGGTGGTCGATGCCGCGCCCGATCAAACGGGAACCCAGGTGACCACTTTGGCGCCGTGGACCAGCGGTTTTCAAGTGCAGAACCAAGTCCTCAATTCAAGCGGCGTCATCTCGTACTCGGCCGCGCTGCTGGGGAGCGGGCGGGTCAATGGCAACGCCAACGTCTTTAGCGTCGACTTTAGGCCGGCGGCCGTAGGCAGCAGCAATGTCAGCTTTAACGGCACCATCCTCCTGGTGAATGGCCGCAACGAGGTCCTCAGTTTCACTCCACTCAACGGCGTTATCCAGGTCAGTGCGGACTGCTCCGGCGGCGTGTCGGGCCAGATCTCGCTTCAGGGACGCAGTGATCACCGTGGTGTTGTGGTCACCAATGCGCAGGGTCAGCAAGCGGAAACCCAGTCCGATGGCTCCTTTACCATCGCTGGGAGTGGCCCCTTGACCTTTGAGCATCCCGGCTATTTGTCGGCCCAAGGCAGTCTGGAACCGTCGGCCCTCAGCCAATCTTCAGACTTCCAAATCACCAACCTCGGGGCGATTACCCTCTTGGCGGGTGATGTCAACGCCGATAACACGATTGACATTTTGGACCTGGCTTACATCGCCAACAAGTATGCTTCGACGGACGGTCTGGCCGACTTGGATGGCAGTGGTAAAGTCGATATTTTGGACCTGGTCCTGGCGGCCAACAACTATAACGTTAGCGGCCCGCTAACCGACTGGGAATAGTTAACGGTTGCACCAAGGGCTGCCCAAATCCTGGTTTGGGCAGCCCTATAACCGAAAAGATTTGTGCGTAGGTTTAGCGCAAACTGGCGAAAGGGGAGGCTAATGGCCTACCCCGTTTCTATCTGGCAGTATCTTAAGTACTTGATCACTCCGATGACGATTTGGCTTAACACGACTTTGGTCTTCACCTTCTTGCTTTTCTCGGCTTGGCCGGCGCTGCTGCAAATGGATCAGACCCGACTTTATTTGCAGAATGTGCCCTTGCAAGACGAGAAGTTGCTCATCGTCAACCTTGTCGTGGCCGATGTGGCAGATCTGTACGGCGCAGAGCTTCAACTGCGTTACAATCCGGCGCAGCTTCAGGTTCGAGATAATGACCCGCGCCTGGAAGGGATTCAGATTAAACCCGGTCCCCTGATCGACTTTGGTGATCGCTTTGTGGTTCAGAATTCCGCGAATTCGGAGACAGGCCTGATCGACTTTGCCTTTACCCTCCTGCGCTCGGCTGAACCGATCAATGGCGAGGGCGTGCTGGCCACGGTTGTCTTTGAGATATTAGGGGGCGGGCCTTTCACCGTTGAGATCTCAGCGGCCCAACTGGTCGCCTCTACCTTCACGGCCATTCCGGTCGCAACCAGTAGCCTGTTGATCGAGGATGCCGAGGGTGAGAGCGGACCGGCAGCCTCTGTCCCGCAGTGGCGGCAGTGGCAGACGGTGCTCTTGGTCAGCGTGCCTATCAGCCTGATCTTGCTGATTCTCATCATCTTTTCTTTGTCCCAGCGGCGCCTTTTCCAGGGATCGGCCTCGGCGCCGGTGCGGCGAATGCCCGGAAGTGTCGGGGCCTCTGTCCGTTCGGCGGCTCTGCTGGCGCAACAGGGGCATCGCGCTGTTGCGCAGGGCGATCCGGCGCGAGCCTATGAACTATTTAGTCAAGCCATCGAACTGGACCCGGCCAATACCGACGCCTGGTTGGGGAAAGGGCTGGTTGCTCAGCAGCCAACCGAAAAACGTATTTGTTTGCAGCGGGTTCTTGCGCTTGATCCCGAAAATTCAACCGCTAAAAACGCTCTGGCCCAGTTGAGTTAAATCAACAACAAAATTGATGCCTTAACTACAGCCCTAACAATGCAACAACGATATTCAAACCTATCAAAGTTTTTTTATCAAGTCTGTTTGGCTATCTTAACCCTCTTCTGGATCTGCTCGGGGCCAGTGCCGTTGACCCAGGCTCAAGATCCTCTCAACGCGGCCGAGGTCGAGGCGGCCCTGGCCACTCAACCCAAGGTGAGGGTTGTGGTGGCCCTGCGCGATGCTCCCTTGGGGGCGCAAGAGTTGCGGCGGCAGCAAGATAACCTGGCCCGTGAGGTAACTGGCCCCGATTTTGAGGTGACCCACCGGTTTGAGACATTACCCGGTCTCAGTGGCGAGGTGACCGCGGCGGGATTGGAGGCGCTCAAAAATCGCCCGGACGTAGCGGCAGTCGCGCTCGACCTGCCTGTCCAGGCCACTTTGGGAGAAAGTGGTCAATTCATTGGGGCAGGGGATGTGAATTCTTTCCTCAATATTTGGGGCGCGGAGGTGAATGTGGCCGTCTTGGACACCGGTATCGACCTCAGCCATCCCGATTTAGCGCCGCAAATCGTGGCCCAGCGCTGTTTTAGTCGGGGCAACTGTCTGCCAAGTCGAACTAACACCAGCGACAATGCGCAGGATGAAAATGGGCATGGCACGCATGTGGCCGGTATCGTCGCCGGTCAGGGTAGCGTGAGCCCGTCCGGTGTGGCTCAAGGGGCTCGCCTGATCCCGGTTCGTGTCCTTGACGGGCGCGGCTTGGGTTACACTTCAGATGTAATTGCCGGCCTTGATTGGCTTGTGGCTAATCAAGAGACCCTCAACGTTAAAGTGATCAATATGAGTTTGGGCGGTGGCGCTTACCGCGGTGAATGCGACCAGGCCGATGCGAACACGCTCCTTTTCGCCACCGCTGTCAATGCCGCTCGTCAGGCAGGGATCATCCTCTTTGCCGCCGCCGGGAACGATGGTTTTACGGACCAGTTGATGTTGCCAGCCTGTCTGTCCGGCGTGCTGGCTGTAGGCAACGTTTACGACGCGCCCGGCGCCGGCTATAACTGGGGCACCTGCGCCGACTCAGTGGTGGCTGCGGATCAGGTCGCTTGCTCTAGCAATAGTAGCGCCAAGCTCGATCTTCTGGCGCCCGGGGTTCAAATTACGGCGACTGGGTTGGGCGGCTCAACTGCTAACAAGTCCGGGACCTCGATGTCGTCGCCTCACGCGGCAGCGGTCGCGGCCTTGATGTTAGAAGCCCAACCGGATTTAACCCCAGACCAGGTCGAAGCAATGCTGAAATCGACCGGGGTGCCGGTGACCGATCATCGTAACGGCGTGGTGACGGCTCGGATCGATGCCTGGGCTGCGGTCACGCGTATTCTCTCGGCGCAAGAGCGAACAATCGCTGGTACGGTCTTACTCCAAGGTCGGACCAATCACAGTGGGACTAAGGTAACTCTGGCTACAGCTCCGTGCGATCGGGGTCCACGCGAGGATGATGTTGCCTTAACGACCGGAGCTGATGGTAAGTTTCAACTTCAGACCACCCAGGCGCAGCCATTTCAGTGTTTCAGAGCCGCTAAGGAAGGCTTCTTGAGTGCGCAACAAGGGTCGCCGCCGGACAATCTCGGAACCATCACCCTGCCAGGGGGCGATATCAACGGTGATCAGGTGATCGATATTTTGGATTTGGCCTATATTGCCGGACGTTACCGCACTACTGATAGTAAAGCGGATATAACCGGTGATGGGCTTGTCGATATCTTTGACTTGGTCATTACGGCTTCAAATTACCAGGAACGGGGACCGATCGTGATCGGCTTAGCGCCGGATGAGTAAACGCTTTGACCCTCACTTTCTAACTTTTTTCTTGTAACTTTTAAATCTTAATATCACTATTTCTTGCTAGGCTGCTAACGGACTAGCATATTCGTGCCGTCTGGTGGACTTTATCAAAAATGGGTACTAGCCGTTTTCGGTTGGTACCTTTTCTCGTATCGAGATGATTACAACCTCAAGGATGGTAAACGTTGAACACACCTGCGCCAGAACTGGGTATTACTTCGATAACGCTGATTGCATTTTGTTTATTGCAGGCCTTTTCCTTTTCACGGTGGCGTCTCACAGATGCGGCGCTCATCCATTTGAGGATATATATCGGCTTTGGCCTACTGGCTAACCTACTTTTTCTTTTAAGTCTATTTAAGCTAACCCCCACCTTTAACTATCAGCTCACGACTGAAGCCGCCTTGTTGCTTATGACCACCAGCTTGGGCGGCTTAACTCTAAGTTCGCTCAAGCGGCCTTTGAACGATCTAAAAGTCTATTGGGGTGGGCAACTTATCCTCGTCCTTACTTGGAGTGTGCTGGCTTTTGACGTGCAAGGGTTGGCCAGTCACTTGACCGGAAGCAGCCCTGAGCTTGGCGGTTCATCCCCGGTGCAGGCTGTGGTTAGTGGCATAATCTGGTTAGCATCCTTGGCCACCATGACCATTAATCTCCTCGTTGCCTGGCGGACGCCCCGACCAACGCAGTTTCACAACCGGCTCCGTTACTGGTTAATTGTGACCTGTCTCACCGGCGCAGCCGGGATGATTTTGCTGTTTGATCCTCAGTTTATCTTTCCCTTGATTGGTTTTACGATGTTGGCCAGTGCAGCGGCTTTGGCTAGCTACAACGTATTAAGCTATCAAACGCAAGATTTAAAGCTACTCTATAGCTGGGGATTGCACTACCTGGGGATTATACTAGTAATTTCTACGGTGACCCTGTTGGGGTTGGTCACCGCGACCCAGTTATATCGCTACATTACTAACCGGATGCACCTCCTGGTTTTGCTGATTGTTATCGCAATTTTGTTTGCTAATGCTTATCAGCCGTTGTATCAATTCTCTACTTTTGTCTTTTCAAAGATCATCTTTGGTAAGACTCAATCAGAGCAAAAATTGATCTTCAAAAAGTATAATCAAAATATTCGAGGCGTTCTTGACGTTCAGCGTCTGAGCGATACGGCGCTCCACCTGATGGTCGAAACGCTAAGTATTGACCGGGCCATCGTATTTATCAAAGATCGCGTTGATGGCTATCCGGCGTTTAAGCCGGTAGCTTCCCTGGGCATAAATGAAGTGCCGCTCCAACCGCTGAGAGCAGAAAGCCCACTGATTGGTTTTTTGCGTAAAGAGCGTGCAATTATCGGGCAGTTTGATTTGGAAGAGCGACCTGAATTTGAAACTATGTCAACCGACGAACGGCAGTGGCTGTCATCTTTGGGCATGGAGATGTACGTCCCGGTGCTGCGTCAGCAGAATCTATTGGGTATATTGGCGTTTGGCCCACAAGTGAACGGTTTGGCCTATTCCAAGGCCGATCAGGAGCTAATGTCTACTCTGGCCGATCAGACGGCTCTGGCGCTTGAGGGCACCTTGCTGTTTGAACAGTTGGCCACCATTAACCAGGAAGTTGGCAGTCTCAGTGGTCAGTTAACGGTCTTGGACCAGAGTAAGTCTGATTTCTTATCGATTGCTTCACACGAATTACGCACGCCCCTAACGCAGATTCATACTTACTCTCAGCTTCTTCTGGATTTAACCGAAGAGGATCTTAAAGATGAAGAGTATGTCAAAAAAGTCTTCCAGGGTATTGCCCGTGGGAGTGAACGGATCAAAGAAGTTATAGATTTGATGTTAGATGTCAGTGCCGCGGATTTGGGCAGCATGCATCTTTTCGTCGGCCCAGTCTCCATGAAACAGGTTTATGATCAGGCTATCAAACCATTCCTTCACGCTTTAGCCGAGCGCCGCATTGCGCTAAGCGAAGAAGGACTCGCTGATCTGCCGATTGTGGAAGCGGATGGGACGCGCCTGGTCCAAGTCTTAGAAAATTTGTTGGGCAATGCCGTCAAATATACGCCGGATCGCGGCCAGATTACAATTAGCGGCCGCTTGAGAGTTCTAAACGACGAACCCGGTATCGAAATTGTGATTAAAGATTCGGGTGTTGGCATCGATCCAGAGCATCACGAGACTATCTTTGACAAATTTTTCCGGGTTGACGATGCCCGGCATCACAGTACCAGCAAGACTAACTTCAAGGGGGCCGGTCCTGGTCTGGGCCTGACGTTGGTAAAGGCCATTATCCAGGCGCATCATGGTCAAATTACCGTTGCAAGTATTGGCCGTGATGACCTCAACTGCCCCGGTAGTACATTCACCTTTGTGATCCCCATTTCGTGGACCAGATTTGAAACCCCGCAGCTTCCTCAATCCAAGATTGTTACCCAACAAATTTCCTACTAGCCAGAAGGATTCTTCAAACTAACGGCCTTCGACAAGCTCAGGCTGCGTCCCCCTTAGAATATTAAGACGTTACCCAAGAAGTAAATTAAGCCAACCGGTGAGCTGGAGCGAAATCACCTGCCATTTGGTTGACTTCCTTGCCACTCTGTTACGGTGGGCTATAATACAACCTCGGTATATTTCCTAAGCAAGGAGACTTCTCATGAAGTATCGATCTTTTGGCCGGACCGGCTGGCACGTTTCGGAGATTAGTTTTGGGGCGTGGGCTATTGGGGGGAGTTGGGGCCACGTGGACGAGACAGAAGCGATCGACGCCCTCCACGCGGCCATCGACCAAGGCGTAAATTTCATTGACACCGCCGATGTCTACGGTGACGGTCGCAGCGAAAAGCTGATTGCTCAAGTCTTGAAAGCGCGCTCCGAGCAGGTCTACGTCGCCACCAAAGCCGGTCGGCGGCTGGAACGGCAGACGCCCGAAGGTTACAGTCGTGAAAACCTGACGGCTTTCATCGAACGCAGCTTGAAGAATTTAGAAGTTGAGGCTCTGGATCTGGTGCAGCTTCACTGCCCACCGACTCAGGTATATTATATGCCCGAAGTATTCGGCATCCTGGATGATCTGACTCAAGCCGGTAAAATTAAGTATTATGGGGTCAGTGTTGAAAAGGTGGAGGAAGCGCTCAAGGCCATCGAATTCCCCCAGGTGCAAAGTGTCCAAATTATCTTCAATATGTTCCGGCAACGACCGGCTGACCGCTTCTTTGACCTGGCTCAGCAGAAACAGGTAGCTATCCTGGCTCGAGTGCCCTTAGCCAGTGGCCTGCTGTCGGGCAAGATGAAGCCCGATACCCAGTTTGCCGCGGACGATCACCGTAACTTCAACCGCTACGGTCAGGCCTTTGATGTGGGCGAGACCTTCTCAGGCGTTGATTACGGCACGGCTTTGAAAGTAGTGGAAGAACTTCGCCCCATGGTCCCCGAAGGAGCCACTATGGCTCAGTTTGCCTTGGGCTGGATTTTGATGTTTGAGGCGGTGAGCTGCGCCATCCCCGGCGCTAGGAATCGACAGCAGGCCGTGGACAATGCCGTAGCCAGTGAGCTGCCCCCGTTATCTAACGAAGTTATGCGTGGCATCGCCGCCATCTATAACCAGGAAGTCAAACCGCTGGTACATCAGCGGTGGTAGAGTCGAGGATCGAAGGCCTGGAAGGGGGCGGGTTTATCCTTGAATCAACCTTCTGTCCTTTCAGCCCTTCGGCTTCGCTCAAACCAGGTCTTCGTATCGTCCATTCCATTCAACAACCGGCTGGTTGTGACGAAATCTATGGGCCAGCTCTATGCCCGTAACTCCCCGCCACCTGGGCCGTTATCGCCAAATTGTAGAAGTGCTGATCAGCCACGGATTTGGAGCCGCCATCGCTCAGCTAGGGCTGGAGCGCCGTCTTAACCTGCCCATCTGGCTGCTGCGGCGGAAGGAGCCAGCCACAACGGAGCTCTCCCCCGCCGAGCACGTGCGCTTGGCCTTAGAGGAGTTAGGCGCTACTTTTGTTAAGCTGGGCCAAATCCTTAGCACCCGGCCCGATCTGTTGCCCCCGGCCTATATCGTCGAACTCAGTCGTCTCCAAGACCGGGTCCCACCCGCGCCTTGGGAAAAGATCAAAGCTCGGATTGAAGAAGAGCTGGGTGAACCGGTCGAGCGGCTCTTTACCTCCATTGATCCAGCCTCGATTGCGGCTGCTTCACTAGCCCAGGTCCATGCGGCGACGCTGCCGGATGGTCGGACGGTAGTGGTGAAGGTTCAGCGGCCCAAAATTGAGCAAATCATTAATCTGGATCTGGACATTCTATATGATCTGAGCCGGTTAGCGGAGGAACGGACTCCGTTTGGTCATGATCTGGTCGAAATTGTTGAAGATTTTTCTGTCTTTCTCCGAGCAGAGTTGGACTACCGACGGGAGGGCCGCAACGCTGACCGCTTCCGAATCAACTTTGCCAAAGAACCGCAGCTTTACATCCCTCAAATTCACTGGGACTATACCACTAATCGCGTCTTAGTCCAGGAGCGTATTGACGGAATTAAGATCGATGATATTGCCGCTATTGACGCTGCCGGCTACAACCGCGAAAAGCTGGCACTCTACAGTGCCCGGTTGGTCATCAAAGAAGTTTTAGAAGATGGTTTCTTCCACGCGGATCCTCATCCCGGCAACGTCCTGGTCTTGCCCGGCGAAGTCATTGGTCTGGTCGACTTTGGCACGATGGGCTATCTGGAGACGAGCGATCGGGCTCACTTGATCCGGCTGTATATCACGGCCGTGCAAATGGATGTCGACGGCTTTATCGATCAGTTAGTGCGGATGGGCGTTGCCCAAGCTCGGGCTGAACGCACTGCTTTGCGGCGCGATATCCGCCGCCTATTGATCAAGTACAATGGTATGCCGCTGAAGGAAGTAGCCATTAGAGAACTGCTGGAAGACGTGCGCCCGATCATTTACAGTCATAATCTCCGAATCCCGACCGATTTGTGGTTACTGGCCAAAACGTTGGTGATGATGGAAGGCGTAGGTAAGCGGTTGGCCCCGGAGTTTGATATTTTTGAGGTATCCCGGCCTTACGTCCGGACTTTCGTGCGGCGGCTATGGCTGCCGACCGAGTGGGGACCGGAAGCGATGCGCCACATCTCAAGTTGGGGCGATCTTCTCAGTGACCTGCCCGGTCGCACGAATCGCGTCTTGACTCAGGTGGAACGGGGCGAAATCTCGTTAAATCTCCATATCACCGAAGTGCAACAAACGGTAAAACGCCTCGACGATATTGCCAACCGCGTTATCCTGAGTTTGCTGCTGGCGGCGTTTATTGTCGCGCTGGCCTTGCTGATCCCCACCCTAAATCTGACCTGGCCTTGGGGCCTACTAACCTGGATAATCATTGTCGGCTTTGTGGTGATGAGCGTTTTGGCCCTGTGGCTAATGTGGTCAATTTTCCGGTCGGGCGGCAGTCTAGGGGATGAATCGTAAGGCAGGGGCCAGGATCCCTACCGCGAGGCGTAGAGCGAGTAATCGACCGGCCAGGTCCGGAAGAAGAACCATTCGTTCACATTAAGATCGGCCCGCTGCGGAGGAACCCGAAGCTTGGTGATGTCGGTGCGGGAGAGAGCATACAGGCAGCCACCCGTCGGATCGTGGCGAGCCAAAATGATTCGCCGGGCCAGCTCCAAGAACTCCTGGTTGGGCTGCATACTGGCCCGGTAGCCATAAAATCCACTCGAGACCGCCGCATAGCTAGCGCCATAGCCACGATGGAGTAACCGATTCTTGGCGACCCAGCCAACGTAGTAGGCAGCCTCTTTGTCCCCCGCCGACTCACCTTGCAAGATGCGGGCCAGATCAAGGACCTCAATATCGGTTAGGGTGCCTCCACCTCGGAAGGGAATTAAGGTGACGGGCAGGCCAGGCAGCGAGGTAGGTCGGGGCGTGTACATCCGGGTTGGGGCGGCGCCATCCCAAACTTGGGTGGAGATGGGGGTCGGCAAGGCGACAGTGGTGGGATTGGGTGTCCAGGTTGGCGGTAGAACGAAGCCCCGCGCTGTCACCGCTTCAACGACGGCAGGGGGTAGCCTCACCGGCAGGGCACGGTGGCTCAGCAAGGGCAGGGCCAGCAGCACCACAATCCAGCCGAAGATAAAAACGACGAGAAAAGCGGTCAGCAAGACCCATTCTTCGGCGCCAAGGCGGCGTGGCTTTTGGGAGGGACGCTTCTTTGGCGGAGGAGTTGTCCGGCGCTTGCTCATCGATGCTGGCTCAATGTTATCCCACTAGCCCCACTCGAAGGCCGTTGAGTTGATCTTGATCAAACCAGGCCACCGGTTGGCCAAACCAGTCTGTGGGGTGGGTCAGTTTGAACTGCCGGCTGGCTAGTTCAAAGTCTGTCACTCCCAGCAAATAGGCGCACGGCGCTTCATCGAACCGGCTTAAGCGAGCCGCTAGCCAATCGCTATCAGCCAGGGGCGCGGCTAGAATAACGGGCGAGTCGGGGAAGTTGAGCAGCGAGGCGCCAAACTCATGATCGGTCAGGGTTTGCGGCGGAGGCCAGCGATAGAGCCGTTGAAACTGGGCCGATACCGCAGCCAGATTCTTAACGCCCAGCACCACTTTACTCACACCGGCTATTGGGCCGCCGGCAACGCTGGCCGAGGGCTGAACTCGCAGGGCGCGAGCGGTTATATCTTTGATGATGAAGGGGATAGTGGCTCCCGCGCTCTTGTCCCCGAGGAAGGCCAAATCCCACTCGACCAACTGACCGTCAGGCCGGCGGCGGTTGTAGTAGTGCGGACCGTTGACACTGACGCCTAAATCATTGACTCGCCGGGCTTCTTCGGCAACATTATCCACGTAGACGGCCCAGGCACACGGGCCGCCGCCCCCCACGATGAAGTCCCCCCAAAAAGCTGTATCCTTGGCCCCCGGCTGAAGTGAGGAGATGAGTTCGAGGTAGGAACCGTCGTCAAAACCGATCAAGGCCATATGGGTGATCCCATTGGAATGGGGGCCGCCATAGTCGGGCGTCAAGCCGATACCGGCAAAAGCCGTTTGGAGTTTCTCCAGGCTTGGTCCGGCGATGGTGACATGGTCAATTGTAAGTTTGATGCTCTGGACCGGTTGAGTCTGACTCATAGCTGCTTCCCGCCGTATCTTTAAAGAACCCCGGGTTTTAAAATTCTCTATCTGCGCCCTACTCGCCGCAGCAATCCGGTTTCACAATCGGTGATTGGACGCTTTCCAGAGGATAGCGGAAGCGAGACGGATTGGGGAAGGGCGGAATCGGAATGATAATGCTGTTTCGGTCGGCGAATCCTTGGAGATCAACATCTTCTATAGCGGCGGTGTTGGCGGTGATGTCATTAGCAAAGACCAGTTGTTCCACGGTTGTTTTGCACTCTTCGGCAATCTTGTTGAGGGTATCCCCAGGTCTGAGGAAGCGAGCGTTAGGGCCATTGCCCAGTCTATTCGGAATAAAAAGGACTTGATTGACATAAACATAATTTTCCGGGTATAGGTCGTTGACGACGTTTAGGGCGTGCGGCGTCGTTTTGAATTTCTTGGCAATGGTGTGGATTGTGTCTTTAGGCCCGACCCAGTAGCACTGTCCGATCGTGGCATCCTTAGGAATATGCACGCCGATGACCAGCAGGGGCGTGGCTGTTGGGGTCGGGGTTAGGGTGGGGGTGGGGGTGGCCGTATCCGTTGGGACGGCCGCATCTCCTCCTTCGGCCGGAGGCACTACCACCGTGGGCGGGGCTCCCTCTGCTGGCGGCGTAACGGTGACCCCCGCTTCGACAACCGGGGTCAGGGTTGGCGTGGGGGTAAAGGTTTCCACCGGCGGTGGGGCTGCTGCGCCAACGGTGATTTGCCCCGCTTCGGCCACGGCCGAAATCAGGACCGGCTCGCTGGTAGCCAACTTGAACTCCGAAAAACCCAGATCGCTCACGCCGGCGTTGACGGCCCGGAAAGTGATGGTCAAAATTGTGCCGGAGCCGGTCACCGGCGCCCGGCCCAATTGGGTGACGATGTAGCTGATCAAGCCGGTCGCATTGTTGACATCGTTTTCGGCGATGAAGTCGGGGGAAAGAAATTCGCTAGAGGGCAGAATCTGAATGCCTTCCACGCCAGGATCGGTATCCTCAACTTGAAGCACGGCCGGATTAAAACGAATTTTGAGATCAGCCGCGGCCAGGGTTGTGACATTTTCAATACGCACCTGGACGGTCGTGGTACTGCCGGGGGCCAACTGTTGCGAGGCCGGCTCGAAGCGCAAGGTCGCGGTCCCCGTCTGAACCGGCGGCGGAATAAAGCCTGGAACCGGACTCTCCGGCGAGCCAACAGCGACAGCCGCCGGCGGCACCGTCGGGTTGATGTCGCCGATTAAGTCTGCCGGACGTGGCAGATTACAGCCGGCAATGAAAAACAAGAGCCCGAGCAACATAAGGGCCAGGCTTGCAATTCTGTCTTTGGTCATGACCAGGGTCCCCCCACGATACCTTATGTAAAACTTTTATGTCACCCTTATCATAACTTATGTCAATCATTTTGGCAAGGGGTTAAACTACTTCAGGGTCAGAGTCCCGATCTCGACCGCATCTGCCGGCAGCCGCTGGCCGTTTTGCGTGGCCGGCAGGCGAACCAGAGTCTCCAGATCATACCAGCCGACTTCAACCTGATACACGCCCGGTTCTAGCCGGGAAAGATCCAGGGGGTGAGGATCTACAATCACCTCCCCGGCGTCCCATAAGCCGGTTGGATAATCGCCGTTCAGGGGTTGCGCGTCAAAGCTCTGCACAAATTGGCCGGCCTGCCAGAGTTGGAGGAAAACGGTGAAATTCTGCGGCGGGCGGCTTTGAGGCAGCCAGGTCAGCTCAGCGACACAAGGCTGGTCCCGGTGGGTACAGCCATCGAACTCGACTTGAGCCAGCCAAATCGTATCGCCAAAGGTGGCCATCGGGGGGGTGTTTGGACTCTCCGGCCAGGCAGTTGGGGTGAGCTTGAGCTGGGCAACGGTCGGCGGGACTTCTTGCCCGGAGGCATCGATTGCGGGCAAGCCAGGGCGACCCGGCGTGTCGAAATCAAACAACCCCACGTTAACCAACAGGCGGGTGGGAGCCTCGGCGCCGCCGTTGACCTGGACCGGGTAGGTGTCGGCCACAATTTGGCCGGGCGCCAGGGTCGTGGTCGGTCGCAGGCCAAGGCCGGGGTAAGTGTTGAACTGGCCCACCGACTCATAATCCCGGCCAATGAGATGGACAAAGACACTGTAGTTGGTGGTCATCGGCTTAAGCGCCTGCCAGTAGAGCGTAACCGGGACGCGCTCGCCGGGCCGGACCACCTCAGCCCCAAGGTGGGCGCCGAGCAGTCGCATTTCGTCCTGATAGGTCCAGTTGAGGGCAATGAGGTCGGCGGGGAGATCGGTCGCTGTCAAAGTCGGGGCCGGAATGTACTCGCGCGCCACAACGCCAAAGGGCAGCCAGATGGCCAGGCCAAGCATGATCGTTATCATAGCGCCGAGGATTGGCCATCTGAACGCCGGCGGGCTGAGGGCCCACCACCCCCAGACCATCACAATCACCAGCGAGCCCAGGGCCGGCAAAATTTGGCGACCTTGCATCCCTCCTTCTAAGGCAACCAGGCGAGCAAGGGAGAAGGCGAGCGTGGGGGGGAAGAGGAGGTGGAGAAAGAGGGGAAGGATGGAAGAGTGGAGGGTTGGAGGGTTGAAGGGTTGGAGGTTGGAGGGTTGGAGGGTTGGAGGGTTGGAGGGTTGGAGGATTGGAGGGCTGGAGGGTGAAGGGTTGAAGGGTGGAGGATTGGAGGGTTGGAGGGTTGAAGGGTTGGGGGATTGAGGGGAAGTGGTTGTTAATTGTTCATTGTTCATTGTTAATTGTTCATTGTTCGGGCGGAGAAGAGGTCTGAGCACCAGGTGGGTTAAGCCCATCGCGGTGGCGACGAGGCCGGCTCGGCCGATGAGCCGGTAGAAGCTGTAAAGCCAATCCGGCCCGACGATGTTGAGCCAGCCGAAGGTTGCCCAGAAGGAAACTTCGCCGGTTTTGAGGGTGTAAAGAAACCCGCTGAGCGTAAGCGGCTGGGGCTCTTGATTGAAGTAGAGTTTATAGAGGCCGCGCTGGAAGAAGTCGCCGTAAAGCTGGTAGTTGCGCCAGTACCACCAGCCCGCCACGAGCAGGCAGCTCAGGGCCACGATCGCCCCATCGCGCCAGAGCAGCCAGGCCGCCCCCGGCTGCTTGCGGGTCGAAAGGGCGGCGATCAAAAAAGCCAGGACGGCCACCAGACCGACCGAGAGGCCGGTCATCTTGGACAGTGCCGCCAAGCCGAGCATTCCCCCGAGCGCCACCGCCCGGCCCCAGCCCGGCGACGGCCCATAGCGGACATAGCGCTGGGCCAGCCAGACCACGCCGGCACAGAAGGCGATGTTGGCCGGTTCGTTGGCGACCGAGGCGGTGATAAAGGCATACATCGGCTGGCAAGCGACAAACAAGGCCACTACGGTCGCAAACCAGCGGGCCTGGTGGTCGGTGAGTGGCCCCTCGGTCCCGGGGCTAGCCCAACTCGAAACTCTGCCATTCATCAGTTCATAAGCGGTCAGGTACATAAAGACCAGCCCTAGCAGGCCAAAGCCCATCGAATAGAGGCGCAAGACATGCACCGTCAGGGCCAGGCCGCGGTAGGGAAATGACTCGTCAGGGCCGTGGAGGTAGTTGTTCTTGTTGCCCGGATCGAGGGCATAGCCGATGGAGGCGTGAGGGTTCCGGTTGTCCTCAAGAAAGCGGTTAAAGCCGTCCAGGCTGAACGGCTGGACGATGAGGGCCCCCAGAGCGTAGTAGAGCGGCGGCTGCTGGCCGCCCCAAATGCCCTGACCCGGCAGCATGACCGGCAGCCCCTGGCCTTCGGCGATGTGCTTGATGTGGCCGGTGTGAGTCCACTCGTCCGGGGCTTCAAAGATGGGCACGATAAAGAAGTAGGCCAAGGCCAGGCAGAGATAGAGCGCTAGGGCGGCGAGGAGACCGGGCTGGAAGGCTGGAAGGCTGGAAGGCTGGAAGGCTGGAAGGCTTGTCTTGAGCGAAGCCGAAGGGATGGAAGATTTGGAGGATGGGAGGATGGGAGGATTGGAAGGATGGAGGGGTGGAGAGGTGGAGGATTGGAGGGTTGGAGGGTTGGAGGGTTGGGGAAAAGAGTTTGTTAATTGCTCATTGCTCATTGCTAATTGTTTTGAAGGGTTGGAGAAAATTTTTCATTTTCCATTTTCCATTTTTCATTTTTCATTGCTGCTTGGAGGAGGAGACGTTGAGTTCGATGCTGTCGTCGCCGGCGGGTAGGCTTGACTCGACGACCGGGAGGCGCTGGCCGGTGGTCAGGCTATAGAAACCGAGGCGGAGACGGGCGAGATCGGGTTCGATGGGCAGGAGGTGGGTATCGGCGATGATTTCGCCGGGAGCCCACCAGCGGGTGGGATAGGTATTGCCGGTTGGGGGGCCGTCGGCTTGATTGAGTGGCTGGCCTGTCGGGTCGAGCAGGTGGATAAACAGGCTGTAATCCTCGTCGACCGGGGCGAGCGACTGCCAGTAGAGGGTAACAGCCTGCGGGGTCCCGGTGCCTCCGTCCGGCTTGACCCAATCATAACCGACGAGGGCAATCGCGTTGGCAAAGTTGACCCGGGTGGCCTGGGCCGGTCGATAGACGGGCCATTGACGCGGCACAAGCTTGAGCTGGCCCACGACGGGGGTGACTTCGTTCCCCTGCGGATCGAAAGCCGGCAAGCCAGCCCGATCCGGCGATGTAAGATCGAAAAGATTGATGACGACCCGCGCCACGAGCGGAGTTTTAACCTCGCCGGTCAGTTCAAGCGGATAGAGGTCGGTAAAGGTTTGGCCGGGCCCCAGATAGCGAGTGGGCCGCAGCCCCAAACCAGGATAGGTCTCCCGGCGCGCCAGGACTTGGCCATCCGGTGCGAGGAGGAGGACGGCCAGGCTGTAGTTTTGATCGAGCGGCCGGCTTACTTGCCACTCGACGCCGATGATTATCAGGTCGCCCGGTTGGGTTGAAGGGAGAGAGCTGCCCGCCTCGACTCTATTGACCAGGCCTGATGGCGTGTCAATCTCACTGCTGACCAGGCGGAGGCTGTCTAGAAAGGTGAGGTCCACGGCTGAGGCTGGCCCTAAGGGCTGTTGGTTAGGCCTAAACGCCGGGCCGACGAGCCAGCCCAGACTGTAAACGTTGATCACCAGCAGGCTAAAGGTGATCAGGCCGCTCAAAACCCAGCCCCAGCGCCGGGGCCACCAGATGTGCCAGCCCCAGGCCAGCAGCAGGGCGATGGCCGTGATCGCCGGAAAGATCAGGCGCGTGTGCGAAACCGAGCCGACGGCCATCACCCAGCGGGTGTAAAGGGCCAGATTCAGCCCGGTCCAAAAAACGAGAAAGAGCAACACGGGCAATTCCCCTCGAGCCGGTCCTCGTCCGGTGCTTTGAGTCAGGTGCGCTGAAGACTCGTTCGCCGTGACCTCAGCGGGCCGGCCGGCCCAAAATCGACCCCCGAGGCCGGCCAGCAGCCCGAGTAGCCCCAGCCGCATAAACCAACCGAGCCCGACATAGATCCACTCCGGCAGCCGGATCTGGCCCCAGCCGAAGGTGCCCCAGTAGGCCCGCTCGATCTCGTGGCGTAGGGTCCAAATCTCGCTGAGTGACAGATCACCCCGGCCGGCTAAGTTGAGGTGGGTTTCGGTGGCCAGCCACTCTCCGTAGAGCTGGTAGTTGCGCCAAAACCACCAGCCGGACAGCAGCGCCATCATCGCCCCAATAATAACGAGCCAACCTAGCGCGGTCCGGAGGGGCTGCTTGTAGCTGAGGAACAGCCAGATGACGATCCAGCCGGCCAGAATACCCGTGGTCAAGCTGCTTAGTTTGGTGAGCAAGGCCAGGCCGGCGAGAAGGCCGAGGAGGAGAGGGAGGAAGGGGAGGATGGAAGATTGGAGGGTTGGAGGGTTGGAGGGTTGGAGGGGAGGATTGGAGGGTGGAGGGGTTGGAGGGGTGGAGGGCTTGGCTTGAGCGAGGTTGAAGGGGCGGAGGGATGGGTTTGTTAATTGTTCATTGCTCATTGTTAATTGTTTGCGGGTTAGGCTGAGGGTGGTTAGGACGGTGAGCGAGGCTAGGGCGGCGGAGAGGCTGTCGTTGCTGACGGTGGCGGAGACGCGCAGAAATTGGGGGGTCAGGGCGGTCAGGGCGGTGGCGGTGACGACAAGCGGCAGATTGCCGGGAAAAAAGTGGCGGCCGATAAAAAAGGTGCAGATGACGGTGATCAGACCAAAGAACAGGCTCCACCAGCGGCTGAGGTGGATGGCCAGGGCCGCCCGCCGGTAGGGAAACGACTCCATCGGCCCGTGCAGAACTACATTTTGATTGTCGTTGATCAGGGCCCGCACCTCGGTGAAACGCCAGTGGGGGTTAGGTTGCAGGAAATCGAGCAAGTTATCGTCATCGATCCAAAAAGTAGTCGCCGCGACAAGGGCGTAGTAGAGTGGCGGTTGGGTGCCCTCCTGACCCCAGAGTTGGTTGGGCAGCGCCAACGGCAGGCCGTGCCCGTCGGCCAGATGTTTGATGTACGGATAGTGCAGCGTCTCGTCGGAGTTCTCAAAAATTGGGGTCAGGATACTGTAACCCAGCCCCAAGCTAACGAATAAGGCCGCGATGCCCCCTAGGAGAAAAAAAGACCGCCCGGTGGGCGGCGTCTCGGTATGGTTCAAAACGAGTGCGCTCCAATTTCAGTGGCTAAGACCATCACCAACCGCCGGAGAGTAGACTATTCCGCGCGATATCACGCCTTTATTTTAGTTTTTGCCGGTCGTTTGGCAAAATATCTGGAAGTTGGACTTAAATCGGTATGTGAAGTTCCTCACAGGCGTTTGGGGCCCTGGATTTATCTGATATAATCTCTGCTTGAAAATCTGGCAGGATAAATTTCTCTCCGAAAGCGAACTCAATTTGTGACCAACGACCAACGTACCGCTGAAGACATCCAGCGCGCCATTCAAGATCAACTCAGTAACACGCTCAGCGCCACGTTCCGGATGCCGGGGCTTTCCAAAGTCGATCCCAAGCGCTACCGCAAAATTCGCTGGTGGTTTGCCAAAGCTTTCCTCAACGTTATTTTTTGGGATATCGTCCTCAACCGGCCCGTCTTGCGCTGGTTCCGAACTCCGCCGCTGCCGCGCTGGCAGCGCATTGCTCGCAGTTTCCGCTACCTGGCCATCGAGATGGGCGGGGTTTTGATCAAGCTCGGGCAGTTTCTTAGCATTCGGGTGGACGTACTCCCGCCCGAAGTGACCACCGAACTCGCCGGCCTGCAAGACGAAATCCCGCCCGAGCCAATGGCCAAAGTTCTGGCTCAGTTAGAAGAAGATTTTGGCCGGCCCGTGACTGAAGTCTTCGAGTGGTTTCGGTCAGAGCCGTTGGGGGCGGCCTCGCTAGCGCAAGTCCATTTGGCCAAGTTGCCTGACGGTGAGGAAGTTGTCGTCAAAATTTTACGGCCCGGCATCGATGTCTTGGTTGAAACCGATTTGGCCGTGTTGGGCCTGGCCATGAAGTGGCTCAAGCTTTATCGTCGCATCAGCAGCCGGGTTGATCTGGACTGGTTGACCCGCGAGTTTACGACGATCACGCTCAAAGAGCTGGACTTTGAGGCCGAAGGTAAAAACGCCGAGCAGTTTGCCGCCGACTTTGCCGCTGATCCGGGCGTTTACGTACCCAAGGTTTACTGGGAATACAGCGCCAAACGAACCTTGACCCTTGAAAACGTGGGTTTCCTCAAAATCACCGACCTCGAGGCCCTGGCCGGTGCCGGGATCCAGCGGGACGCGGTCGCTCGTAAATTTTACAACGTCTTCATGGAGCAGGTCTTCGTCAACAACTTTGTCCACGCCGATCCGCATCCGGGCAACGTGTTTGTCAAACCGTTACCTCACCCTGATGAGCCGGCAGACACCATCTTCAAACCGGGTGAGCCGGTCCCCTACCGGCCCAACCGTCCTTTCCAGGTAGTTTTTGTCGACTACGGCATGATGGTCACCATTCCCCAGCGGCTGCGGGCCTCGCTGCGTGAGTATGTGATCGGCATCGGCACCCTTGATGCTTATCGCGTGGTAAAATCGTATGAAGAGGCCGGGGTGCTCCTCCCCAGCGCCGATCGCAAACGGATCGAAGAGGCGACCGCCGATGTCATGAGGCGGACGCGGAATATTCGAATAGGGCAGATGAAGGACTTCGCCACGGCCGAAGCCGAGTATTTCTTCCGTGAATACCGGGACCTGATTTACGAAGCGCCCTTCCAGTTTCCGGTCGACTTGATTTATACTTTCCGGGCCATCGGCATTCTGACCGGGATGTCCACCAACCTCGATCCGGACTTTGATCCCTGGTCCGAGACGATCCCCTTTGCCGAGCGGTTGGCTCAAGATGAGGTCGGCAGCAACTGGCGAGACTGGCTGCAAGAGGCGGTCGCCCTGGGGCAACTGGCCCTCCGGTTGCCGACCCAGGCTGAACGGATTCTGACCACGCTGGAGCGCGGCGATATCACGGTTCAGACTACCCTGGCGCCCCCCACGCGGAGGCAAGTGCAGCGGCTGGAGCAGTCGCTCAACCGGCTAACCTATGTGGTTTTGGCGATGGGGTTGCTGTTGACCGGGGGCAATCTTTACACCACCTCCACCAGCAGCAGCCTGGGAGGCTGGTTGATGCTGGCAGCGGGCGGGGTGCTGGTCTGGGGCTGGCTAAGAGAGCGGTTTAGCTAATTCGCGGTTTGAATTAAGGTGAGGCGCGGGGCGTAGCGTCAACTTACCACCTTTTACACCCCGCGCCCCTGAGGAATTTGATCCTAAACAGCCTTAAGCTGTTGCTTTTAAACGATCCTGGAACTCTTTTCTAAACTTGCGGACCTTGGGGTCAATCACCATCTGGCAGTAGGGTTGGTACGGATTGTCGTTGAAGTAGTTTTGGTGGTAATCCTCGGCCGGATAAAATTTAGCCAACGGCACAATCTCGGTCACAATCGGGTCGGACCACAACTTAGCGGCTTCGGCTTCGGCCTTTGATCTTTCGGCGATAGCTTTCTGCTCCTCGTTGTGAACCATAATCGTCGAGCGGTACTGGGTCCCAACATCAGCGCCCTGCCGATTGAGCGTGGTGGGATCGTGGATCCGCCAGAAGACGGTGAGCAGATCATCATAAGAAATGACGGCCGGATCATAAGTGATCTGAGTGACCTCGGCATGGCCGGTCAGGCCGGAGCAGACCTCCCGGTAGGTGGGGTTCGGGACCCGGCCGCCGGCATAGCCGGAGACAACCTTTTCCACGCCGACTAAATCTTGATAGACGGCTTCCAAACACCAAAAGCAGCCACCTCCCAGCGTGGCGGTTTCAAGCTGTTTTGTCATGATAACTCTCCTTTGATCGCTAGAACGATCGTAACACTTGCTTGCCGACCTTGATCGACGACTAACATTAATTTCTTATATGCCTTACTTTACAACCTAAATCTAAAAAAACGCTTAAGCGGTCAAAGGTCGTTGGTTGAGCGTTCGACTGAGCTCACGCTGAAGTCTTGTCGAAACCAACGGGGCCACGATGGATGGTGATCCTACTCAGACGTGATCGATCACCACCACGCCGACCGTATTGAAGCTATCCATGCTCATTAGGACTTGGACACCCTCTTCCAGCGAAACGGTGCGCTTAACCAACCGCTCCGGCTGGAGCTTTCCGGACCGGATCAACTCAAACATAGCGGCATAGCGGTGCGCCGGCATGCCGTGGCTGCCGATGATTTCTAGCTCGTGGGCAATGACTCGATCCATCGGCAGCGGGGGTTGGCTGTAGTCCGCCAGGAGCAGCCCCACTTGGACGTGGCGGCCGCGCTTACGCAGGCTCAAGATCGAGTTGCGGCAGGTTTCGATACTCCCCAGCGTATCAAGCGAGACGTGCGCGCCGCCGCGCGTGGCCAGTTGAACGGCGGCCGGAACGTTCTCGTGCTCACGGGCGTTGATGGTGACCGCCGCCCCGACCGACCGGGCCAGCTCGAGCGCCGTAGGGTTGATATCGATAGCCACCACCTGCGCGCCCACAGCATTGGCCACCATCACCGCCGACAAGCCTAGCCCGCCGCAGCCATGTACGGCTACCCACTCGCCGCCCGAAACGCGGCCTTGATCGATAACGGCTCGAAAGGCGGTAATGAGTCGGCAGCCCAGGCTGGCCGCCGTCACAAAATCAAGTCGATCTGGTAGCCGGACCAGGTTAACGTCCGCTTGATGAATGGTAACAAACTCGGCAAATGAACCCCAGTGGGTAAAGCCGGGCTGGGTTTGGTTGGGGCAAACCTGATGATGACCGGCCGCGCACTGTTCGCATAGGCCACAACCGCAGACAAAGGGGACGGTGACCCGGTCACCCGGCTGCCAGCGGCTGACCCGTTTGCCCACGGCTTCGATTACGCCGGCCAGTTCGTGGCCGGGCACGTGCGGCAGTTTGATGTCCGGATCGTGGCCCTGCCAGCCGTGCCAATCGCTGCGGCAAATGCCGGTGGCCATAACCCGGATGACCGCCCCCTGCGGATCAGGCTTGGGCTCGGGTACAGTTTGAATCGTGATTGGTCCGCCAAAAGTTTTGTAAATGGCTGCTTTCACTTCCGGGCTCCTCGGAAAATTCAATGGAAATTTCAATTCTGCCATCGAACCCTTACTTGAGCAATATGGGCAGATAGATCCGTTCCAGCGATTGTTTGACGGTCACGGTGGCCGCCGGCAGACTCGAGCCGCTGACCGTGACCGTAGCCTGACCGGCGGGGCCAATATCGGCGGCGGTCACGGTGGCCCGCAAAGTCGTGCTGTCGATGAAGGTGGTGGCCAGGGGCGTGCCGCTCCAGACAATTTGGCTGCCGGCCGTAAAATCGGAGCCGTAGACCGTCAGGCTAAAATCACCGTCATCGATGGCCACCAGGCTGGGCGAGGCGGTCAGTTGCAGGACCACTTCCACCGCGCCGATGTCGCAGCTACTGCCTTGCGGCCGCGGGAGACCGCGCTGGTCGGTACTGGGGCAACCGCTAGTCGTGCCGGCGTTGATGGCCGGGCTGCCGGACTGCAAGGCCAGCGTCAGGGTCGGGCCGCCGTTGTCGGCCAGCGCGCCGAGCAGTGGATCGGCAAAGAGAATGGCCGAGTCGGGGCTCGTAATCAGGTTATTGACGTCATTGTTGAAATCAGGCTCTTTCTTACGCGGAAATTGCAGGTTGTGGCCGCCGTTGGTCAAGGGCCGGTTGGTGTGGTAACCTTGCCATTCGCTGGTCGCCGGGTTGGTGTGGCTGGGATCGAGCCGGTTTTGATAAAACAGGGCGTTGGTCAAGGTCGCCGTGGTGCTGCCCCCGGCAAAGATGGCGCCGCCCTGAAAGGTGGCAAAGTTGTTGGCAAAGGTCGTATTGACGATGTCGATCAGGCCGTTGCTCAGGATTAAGCCGCCGCCTTGCCCCACGCGGTTGCTCCCGGCTTGCGAGGCTTCGTTGGCGTAAAAGGTGGCGTTGACGATCCTGCCCTGCCCGCGAATCAAGATCCAGGCGCCCCCACCCTGCTTGTAGGCATAGTTGTTGGCAAAGGTCGATTGGTTGATCTCTAGATTGTCCTCGCCATCACCGCCGGCGTAGTCATCTTCGATATGATAGATCGCTCCGCCGTGCCCCTCGACGGCGGGGGCGCCAACCAGCCGGTTGTTGCTAAAGGTCGAGCGATTGTAATGGGCCTTGGTGCCCTTATTGTCCGAAATGGTCGTCTTGATCGCCCCGCCGCCGCGCACGGCGGTGTTGCCCTCGAAGACGCTGCCGCAGATATCGACGATCTTGTGCGAGTCGGGATTGAAGCTGTTGGTCACGCCATCGAGATGAATGGCGCCGCCGTGACCGCGGACAATGCCGCCACTACTGGCATCCGAGGCTTTGTTGCTGGCAAAGCGGCTGTTGTAGACGATCAAGCCGCTGGCAATCGCGCCAAAGGCGCCGCCGTTGCCGGCTTCGTTGTTGATGAACTCCGAGCCGACGATCACCGTTTCGTAAATGTTAGCGGCAAAGACCGCGCCGCCCTGATTGTCCTCATCGGTCAGGCTGGTGGTCCGGTTGTTTTCAAAGGTCGTGTTAATGAGGTGCAGGCGCGTGCCCGGGCTGGTTACCCAGACGGCCCCGCCCCGGGCGTTGCTATCTTGAGTCTGCGTCGCTGCCGGTGCTTTGGCATTGATCAAGCGTATATTCTGGAGGGTTAAATCATTGCCCAGAGTCTTATCCACGTGAGAATTGGGCGTAAACGGTTTGTTCAAAATCCGGGTCGTATTCTGCCCGTCGAGCGTAACCAGCCCTTGGCCGTCCAGGACGATGTCTTGCGTAGCGCTGGTGACCAGCTCCGACGTGATCGGGATGGTGACCGGACCGGCGCCGCAGTTGAAGGTAATGTGCCCACCGTTGACCAAAGCGTCGGCCAATTGCGTCTGGTTGCTACAGTTGGTGATCACGGTCGGATTAACCAATGTCACCGGCTCGAGTGGTGGCGTACAGACCGCTGGCGGCGGATCGGCCTGAGCCGGACTCGCCGGGGATAAGCTGATGATCAGCCCCAATACCACCGTCCCCACCAGTCTGGACCATTGGGGTAGAGAACGAACTGCCAGCAAAGCCATAAGTTCACTCCTTATCATAAGCTCGAGTTCGGCACCCCTGAATTACCAAAGGCGCCGATACCCTGATACGGTAACAGCGCCTTTCAGCATACACCGCCCTGAGATGGGTCTGAATAGGAGACTAGTACTTATGGCTGCTCACTCAGGCTGGACCATCCATTTACACGGTGTCGCCTCAGCGATAACTTCAAACCCGAACTTCTCCAGGATCGGGCGGCTCATCGGGCTGGCATCAACGGTGAGGTAGTTGATGCCGCGCCGTTTAGCTTCTTGAGCCCGCACAGCCAGCAGCGCGCTGTACAGCCCTCGCCCGCGAAATTCCGCCAAAGTCGAACCGCCCCACAAACTGGCAAATTGACTGTCAGGCGGGAAGTAAATCCAGGCGGCGCTGACCGGTTGTGCTTCAACGTAAGCCACGTAGACGCTCATTTGCTCCGGCGTCCCGGATAGACAGTCTCCTAAATAATCAACCAGCCACTGCTGATCGCTGTCCCAAACCGCTTGTTCAACG
Organism: uncultured Chloroflexota bacterium; assembly: GCA_937864185.1. Taxonomy (GTDB): domain Bacteria; phylum Chloroflexota; class Anaerolineae; order 4572-78; family J111; genus JAGRBY01. Next base: position 24,646 of record CALMIS010000373.1, on the reverse strand, counting down.
ACCAGCACATCGGCGAGCTGCTCAGGCGCGGTTAGCCGCCGGATATCTGGCTGAATGGTTTGGCTCAAAAGCGGTCCCGTTTCGGCCAACTCGAGGACCATGATGGCTTCGGCTTCTTCAAGCGCAAAGCCAAAAGCCGCCAGCCGCTCTTTAAGATCAGCCGGGCGATCGTAGTCATAGACTTTCCACTCAAAGCTCAGGCCTAGGTTTTCGAAATAATCGATCTGAGTCTGAATCTCGGCTTCAACGTTGGTTTCATCCAGGCGCGAGTAGATAATGCTGCCGTCACCCTGCCCGGCGACCAGGGGGAGGTGCCGGACTACGGTAGGCGTAACTTCTCGGCGTGTATCGGGGTAGCGCACGGCCAGACGCTGATCGTGCGTGAAAAGCTCAACGATGTTTTGAGCCGGCATAGTTTTTCTCCTTCTTACAAGCTCGTTTGGTATCACCCGCCCGGGAAGCGCGCCCTATTTTTGACTAGATATTCCAGATAGAGTAAGATCGAATCAAAAGTTAGGAGAGACATAACGTGGCCAGACAAAAAGAATTTGACCAAGATGAAGTTTTAGGCAAAGCCATGCAACTCTTTTGGTACAAGGGCTATGAAGCTACTTCCGTTCAAGACTTGGTCGATTGTCTGGGGATTGGCCGCGGTAGCCTTTATGATACTTTTGGCGATAAGTACAAGCTCTATCTGGCTGCTCTAGATCTTTATCGGCGAACCGAGGGCCGCAAAGCTTTTGCGCCCTTGACTGAGTCCGGCCCGATCAAGGAAGCAATTGCCCAGGTCTTCCGAAATCTGGTTGAGGAAGCGCTGCTTGATAGCCAACAGCGAGGTTGTTTCATGGTCAACGCCACGCTAGAGTTAGTGCCACACGACTCAGAGGTGGCTGCCCGTTCCCAGCATACCCTCAAGCTGATGGAGCAAGGTTTTTATCAGGCCCTCATTAAGGCAGAAGCGCTCGGGGAACTGCCCGATGACCGCAATTGGCGCGGTATCGCTCGCTTCCTGGCCAATGCCGTCCTCGGTCTCCGGGTTATGGCCAAAATCAATCCAGATCCCCAGGCGTTACGCGACGTGGTCTCGAATACGTTGGCCATCTTAGAGTAATGAGCTCTTCCGCTGTAAAAGAAAAAATCGCGGTCAGCCGCGATTTAGGAACTGGTGTTTAAGTTTTGGAACACTTAAGAAAAAAATGAGGCCGAACTACGGCCATGCCCCCTACGGGATTCGAACCCGTGTCGCCACCTTGAAAGGGTGGTGTCCTAGTCCACTAGACGAAGGGGGCGCGGTTGTTTGTGTCTTTCAGAACAACAGCGGGTAATATACCATCGATAGGATGATTAAGCAAACGAAAATCCTGATTTTGTCTAGCCAAAAATAGAGCCGATCAGTGGATTGATCGCAGCCATAAATGGAGATTGTGGCTGAGTCAAGGCCAGGGGTTTGCCACTGTTGACCGCCGCCAGCATTTGTGGGTCATAGGGGATAGTCGCGGTGATGGGGCGTTTCACCACTTTTTCGATTGTTTGAGCCGGCAAGCCAGCTTGTTCGGTAATCTGGTTCATAACCAGAAGAATTTTTTCCTCTGCCAACCCAAGTTTTAACAGGCCTTGGAGGGCCACAACTGTAGACTGCACCGAAGGCATATCCGGCGATAACAACAAGATGACCCGGTCAAGCAGCTTGGCACTAGCGGCAAAACTGGGTTCTAGTAAATGGGGTGCATCCAGGAGGTTAAGGGCAAAGGCCGACTTTAGGCCTTGCATCAATTTAAACACCAACTCTTTGGGCGGGACCCCGGCTCCAAAGTTATGAGGCGAGGCCAGGAGTTGCACGCCTGAATCGTGTTTAACCAGATGGGCTTCAATTAACTGGGGCGAAAAGTCTCCGCCGCTTGAGGCCAGAAGTTGAACGGCGTTGCTGGTTGGCCGCAGCCCCAGCATCAAGGCCGCATGCCCGCTCAGCAGAGCCAGGTCGGCGACGGTGACCGGGCGTTTCTGGCTTTGCGCCAAGCTGAGCGCCAGGTTGACCACCAGACTGGTGACCCCGGTGCCACCGCGCAGGCTAAAGAAAGCAATTGTGCCGGTTGCAGCAGCCGATTTAGCTGACGGTTGAGGTAGCAGCTCCTCAATGCGTCTAACCAACGCGTCCGGCGACTCGGTTTTGGGTAAATAGTCGGTGGCGCCCGCCTCAAAGGCAGTTCGTTTATCAATGGGCTGGAATCGAGCTGTGAAGATAATGATCGGGACGTCTTTGAGGTTAAGGCTGCTTCTAGCCCGGCGACAGAAGTCATAGCCGGTCATTCTGGGCATCATCACGTCGCAAACAATCAGGTCAGGTGTGTCCGCTTCGGCAGCCGCAAAACCTTCGATGCCGTCTTTTTTGATGGTCACTTGGTGGCCTCGTCGCTGGGTGGCATATTCCAAGAGTCGTAAAATATCTTGATCGTCGTCGATGATGAGAATTTTGGCCATGGCTAGAAGTTAGCTCCTAATCGGGATCCAAACCACAGATAACCTGGACTTTAGACTTGTTAACCAACACCATGGGGCCTTCAAATCGAACCTCCGGCACCAGGGAGTTGACCGCGGCGGCATTGGTAAGCGCCAGGAATTTCTGGGTATCGGTCGATAGTAGTTTCTTGATATCGAGTTGACTGGTACCCCATTTGAGTTGACCATGAATTTCAAACGAGGGGACAGAAAAGAAGACCGGGATATCGTCCCGGGTCGTATAGAATCGTTCCTTGGAGATACCCTCAACTTCATCAGGGAGCATAATGAAGGTGATTTCGTCCTTGACCAACGAGCCTTTTTTGTAAGTGGCGACAATATCACCGGGGGTATTGATCCGCGAGATATAGACATCGACGATGTCCAAATAGTCGGTCATGCGGTCGGCCAGGACGTCCACCAGCCGGCGTTTATAAACAATGATGCTGGCAGAAAAGCGATAGTTGCCGGTGAAAAAATCGGCAGTCACTCGGCCGGTCGAGATACGCTGAACTTGACGCATACAATTACCCCTTACACCCCTTGAGGTGGGTTTTGGCAGCTTAACTGCCGTCGTCTAACCGGACCAAGTTAGGGTTTACCCTATTGGCTACCTGGATTAGGCATCGAGCGAGTCCGCTTGGGTGGTTCGGACCAGATGAGTTGGTGTAGACTTTCCATAGCCTGATCATCGTAAACCCACTCACCGCAAACATCACAGACCAGGGCCGGCATCCTGCTGGCCACAATGGGGGTGCGGCCATACCACTCAATATAAGTCATCGGGCGCTCCCGTAAGCGTCCAACGCGACAAGCCGGACAAGCTTTAGTCATGTTAATGCCTCTTCCATAATTTTTACCCCGGAACTGGTGCCAATACGGGTTGCTCCCGCTTCCACCATGCTCCGGGCGTCAGCCAGACTACGCACGCCGCCGGCGGCTTTAACGCCCATCTCTGGCCCGACCGTTTGGCGCATCAAGGTGACATCGGCTACGGTTGCGCCACCGCTGTTAAAGCCGGTGGCGGTCTTGACAAAGTCTGCGCCGGCTTGCTTAACCAATTGGCAGGCCGTCACCTTCTCTGCCTCGGTCAGCAACCCGGTTTCAATGATAACTTTGCAAATAGCTTTATGGGCATGGGCCACTGCGACAACCGCGGCGATATCAGTCTCGACCAACTCCAGGTTGCCCACCTTGAGTGCCCCCAGATTGATCACCATATCGACTTCGGTCGCGCCTTCGCTAATAACCTGCTCGGTTTCGATGGCCTTGGTGACGGTTAGATTAGCTCCCAGTGGAAAGCCTACTACGGTACAGACGGCGATTTGAGAGCCGGCCAACAGTTGGGCCGCGAGTTTGACGTGGGTGGGGTTGAGGCAAACCGCCGCAAAGTCATACTCTCGCGCTTCGGTACAAAGTTTTCTCACTTGATCAGCCGTCGCGTCCGGCTTCAGCAAGGTATGGTCAATTAAACGGGCAATGTTTATCATAGGTTGTTATTTGTTCTTGGCATTGGCACTGGGCACAAACTGACCGACAATATGCTTGAGGGTGGCGTCCTCGGTGGGGGCATCCCGTGGGATCGAACCCCACAGGTCAGGCGGCCAGTAAGAAATCCAGGCCCGGCCGATAATGTTCTCGATTGGCAACGGTCCCCAGTTATGAGAATCGTTAGAGTTGTTGCGATTGTCACCCAGGACAAAAACCTGTCCTGCCGGTACAACCACCGGTACAGGCATGGTATAGGTCCCGCGTACCGGCTCAAATGGCTCGTCGAGTGGCTGGCCATTGATAAAGACCTGGCCTTGAATAACTTGGACTTCTTCGCCCGCCAGGCCGATAATTCGTTTGACATAATCCTCATTGGGGTTGCGCGGGGGCTTAAAAACAATCACGTCTCCTCGTTGCGGTCCACCAATCCCCACGTATTCATTCAGCAGCGAGTTGTACGAGAGTTTGTCGATGATGAGATACTGGCCATTGTGCAGATTATTGACCATGCTGGTGCCGACCACCCGGAAGTTCCGCACCACCATCTGAATCAGCAGGAAGATAACCAGGGTCAAAATGACCGTTTCGCCGACCTCGCGCAAGATAGACCAGGCCGCTTGCCAGCGCGATGACTCTGGCTCAGGCTCCTCCGGTTCTTCGAGGCTGGGCAGCGTGTAGTTGGAAAAATCGCCTGGCTCAGCCGATGAAACCCGGTAGCTGGGCGGTGTCAGCAACGGCTCAGGATACTGAGTCGCTGGGGTGGGTGAGTCGGTCTCTTCCGGCAGTAACCTATGGGAACTTTGAGCTTGCGACTGGTTAAGGGCGTGGGTTAGGCCAGGTAAACGCGGTTCGCCGGAGAGGTCTTTATTTGGATTAGGTTCCGAGGCAGCCGAGTCAAGGTCTCGGTCTTGATCAAAGTCAAACGTGTTTGACAACAAACCTCTCCTATCTGTGTGCAGTTCATGTTCATTATAGCCAACATATAACTAAGTTGCCAACGGGCACCTTATTTTTGGCTAGGTTACGAGAGGTCAAATTTTTTATGTATACTGTTTCCGCGCCCAATCGTAATAGCCGGTGACCTGATCTGCCTCGATCCGGTAGAAGGTAGGGCAGCCGGCGGCCAGCATCTCCTTAACCCAAGGCGCCACAGACCGGCCCGCCGCCTCAATCATCGAAACGGTATCAGCGACACCCAGGAGATCCCACAACTGAAAGGGCCCGACCACATGGCCAAAGCCCCAGCGTATGGCCTCGTCGATACTCTTGAGGTCGTGAGCAATTTCCTGAGCGCAAGAAGCGGCATAAGCCAACTCGAAACTGAGCAAGGCCCGCACATAGCGGGCGCCCCGGTCAATCTGCCAGCGATCGCTAAGGAGAGCGGTCACACGATCTCCTAACGGCTCGAGGCCGGCCACGGCTTTAAGCGCCTCAAAATCGGTTGGCGTAGGAACTTGGTAGGTCAGAGTCTTGAGATCAAGGGTCATAAATTGCCGTTCCCCGGCCGCGGTCTGGCTCGATTTATAGAACCCCTGACCCGTTTTGTTGCCCAGCCAGCGCCGAGTCATCAATTCGGTCCAGAGTTGATTCAATTCAGGGGCACGGAGGATGTCTCGATAAGGATCGCCGGGCACCAGATCATAGAGGTGGTGGGCCAGATGAACGACGATATCCAGGCCGATCAAATCGACCAGGCGAAAAGTACCGGTTTTGGGACGGCCCAGCAGCGGCCCGGTCAACTCATCAACCTCGGGGACAGTGTAGCCGTTTTCCAAGGCGTAATTGACGGCAAACGAATTGCCAAAGGAAAAGAGCCGATTGCCGATGAAATTGGGGGTGTCTTTGCAGCGGACCACGCCTTTGCCCAACTGCGCGGCCACGAAATCGGTCATCACGGCGATGACGTCCGGGGCTGTATCCGCGGTCGGGATAAGCTCGAGCAGCTTCATATAGCGAGGCGGATTGAAAAAGTGGGTGCCCAGAAAATGCTGTCTAAACCCGGCCGTCCGCCCGGCCGCGATATCGGCCATCGGCAAGCCGGAGCTGTTGCTGCTGACGATACAGGCCGGCCGGCGGAGGCGGTCAACTCGAGCCATCAGGGCTTGCTTTGGTTCCAGCTCTTCAATAATCGCCTCGATGATCCAGTCGACCTGGGCCAGTTGGTCAAAATCATCCTCCAGATTGCCCAGAGTCACCCGTCGTTCCGCCGCCTCATCGGCAAAGGCGGCCGGCCTGGCCCGGCGGGCTCGCTCGAAGCCGGCCCGGACCAGCCGATTGCGGACGTTGGGCTGATCCAGGGTCAGGCCTTGCGCTTGCTCCTCAGCCGTCAGGTCGGTTGGGACCATATCGAGCAGGAGGACCGGATAGCCGGCGCTGGCCACCAGACCGGCGATCGCCGCGCCCATCGTGCCGGCGCCGATAACGGCTACTGAGTTGATGGTCAGGCTCATTGTTCTACTCCTTCCCGTTCACAAATGGCGGCCGCCACCACTTCGGCCACGTCCTTGATCGCCATGGGCTGGCCGGCGGCGGTGTTGGCATCGCTCAGCATCCGGGCGCAAAAGGGACAACCCACGGCCAAAATCTCGGCGCCGGTGGCTCGGGCTTCAGCATAGCGGTTGGCGCTCACCGCCTGGCTGCCTTTCTCTTCTTCCTTCCACATTTGCGCGCCGCCGGCGCCGCAGCAGAAGGCGTTGCTCCGGTTGCGGCTTAGCTCCAACAAAGTGGCACCAGCTCGGGCCAGAGCCTGGCGCGGTTCATCGTAAATACCGTTGTGGCGACCCAGGTAGCAGGGATCGTGAAAGGCCGTGCCGGCGAGGGCTTGAGCGCCATTGAGCTTAAGTTGGCCGCTCCCCACCAGTTCGGCGATCAACTGGGTGTGATGCAGGACTTGGTAATGGCCGCCGTAATCGGCGTACTCGTGGCCGAGGGTTTGCAGGCAGTGGGGGCAGCCGGTAACGATTCTCTTTTTATCGGCCCCGACCGCGTTGAGGGACTCGATGTTCATCTTGGCCATCTCAAAAAAGAGGTACTCATTCCCGGCCCGGCGGGCAACATCGCCGGTACAGGCCTCGTCGTTGCCCAGGACGGCAAAGTTGAGGCCGGCGGCGTGCAGCACGGTCGCGGTGGCCCGGGCCACGGCCTGGGCGTTAGGATCAAACGCGCCGGCGCAGCCGACCCAGAACAGCAGCTCAAAATCCGGGTTTTCGGCCACGGTGGGGACTTTGAAGGCCAGAGGTTTGGCCCAGGCCAGGCGATCGGTGGTCATTTGCCAGGGGTTGGCGCTGCGTTCGAGGCCGGTGAAGGCGCCCTTGAGCTGGGGCGGGAAGCGGTTCTGCATCAATACCTGGCTACGACGCAGGTCCAATATGTCGACCATCGGCTCGTTGCCGACCGGGCAGACCTCGACACACGCGCCGCAAGTGGTGCAGGCCCAGACGGCGCTTTCGCTGATCGCATAGTCAAGCAGCGGCGTCTCATCCGCTTCACCGGCGGCCAGACCGTCCATTTTTTCCCAAATGTAGTAGCGTTTGTTAATCTCCAGAGCCGCCGGCGACAGCTCCTTGCCGGTCACATAGGCCGGGCAGGCCTCCTGGCAGCGATTGCACATAATGCAGGCAAACGGATCAACCAGTTGCGTCTGGCTTAAATCGGTTAGGCTGATGGCGCCAAACTGCTCGAGGTTTTCATCTTCAAAATCGATACTTGCCAGCCGGCCCGGGGCTCGGTGGCGGGGCCGGCTCATAAAATTGAAGGGCCCCATAAACAGGTGGGCGTGTTTGGTGTAGGGAAAGTAGGGGACAAAAAGCAAGATCAGGCCCAGGGCCAGCCACCAACTCAAATGCCAGGCGAGGGTCAGCTCGGCGTTGGACATCAGACCACCGAGCGGATAAGCCAGCAGGTTGGCGAACGGCTGCCAGGGATCAGGTCCTTGCAAGGCTATAAGCAAAGCCGCGCCCAGCAAGCGAAAGCCGACGTGGCTCCAGATAAAAGCACCCACCAGCAGCGAGTCGCGGGGCAGGCCCGCGGCGACGCGGGGGTGGAGTTTGACATTTTCTCGGAAGGCCAAGGCCGGGGACTTCGCCCCAAAGCGCCGGATCAGAAAGTAGGTCATCGCCACCAAGACCGCCACACTGAGCAGATCGGCCAGCAAGTGGTAAAGGTTACCCACCGGTCCCGGTACATGAAAGCCGGGCACAAAGGCTTCGATAACGTCCAGGACGTTGATCAAGGCATAGTAGAGAAAACCCCAGGCGATGAAGAAGTGAAAGACCGACGTCACCCGGCGATGCCGGATGATCCGGCCCTGATTGACCAACGTCTTGAAGCCGATCCACAGCCGGTGGGGCAGATCCTCAAGATCGAGTTGCCCCTGACCGCGCCGAATTACATTAAACATTTGGCCAAAGCTGTGGCGGGTGTAGTAAAGCGAGACACCCACGGCCAGCACGAACAGAATTTTTTCGGTCACTGATAGCAAAATCTACTACCTCTCCCTCTGCAAAAACATCTACCTGGTGAAGGGACGTAAAATTTTACGCCCCTACTTAATCGATCCCGCTCTCTTCCTCACCGCGGAGGAGATTGACCCGGCTGGAGCGGCCGGCCCGCAGGTCGGTCACATCTTGGAAGCTCATCGCGGCATAGAAGTCGGTATCGTAGCTGCGAGTTTGAATGACGACCGGCATGGGGACGGCGTGACCCATAATCAGGGCCTGCTGCTTGGTATCGAGCCGGGCCAGGACTTCGCGGAGGGCGCTCGCGCCGGAAACGCCGGTCATGACGGCGTTAATGTCGCGCTCGTTGTCGAGCAGAGCGGTGACCCGGGTGCCGATCTGGCTCATGACCTCCTCATCGATGCCGGACGGCCGCTGATCAACGATCAGCAGGGTGACGTTATACTTGCGCAGCTCGCGGGCGATAACGCCGAAGATGGTCTGCCGGGCAATCTGCGGATCGAGGAACTTGTGGGCCTCCTCGATGACAATTAGCAACTGCGGCGGTTCCTGGGCGGCATCGCCCAGGGCGCTTTCCACGCGCTCGACGTACATCTGGTGGATGCGCCGGGTCAGGTAATTGGCCACCAAAATGTAGGCTTCCAGCGAGTTGCCATAGCGACCAAACTCCAGGACAACGGTGATTCCTTTTTCCAGATACTCGATGATCTTCTGGGCCGAGTCGCCGCGCCAGCTATCGCGCAGAAAGTCGAAGCGGGTCAGCCGCTCCAGGCGGCGACTGAGGGCATCAAGGCTAGAGCGGTTGATGGTCGAGCCTTCCATCAGCAGGTCCAAATCTTCCTTGTTGGCTTCCAAGAGCTGCTTGATCCAACCCTTGCCCCAGGCCCGCCGCAAGCTGTAGGCGGCGCCGATCATCTGGTCGCTCAGGTCGAGGGTGGTGCGCAGCATTTCCAAGTCTTCCGGCTGGATGTCCGACCAGTCGATGACCACGGCGGCGTCGGGCCGGACCTTGCGGCGGCGACTCGACTCCTCGTCGAGGGTGAAGATGGCCACCTGTTGCGGGAAGAGCTGCTTCAGCCCTTTGACCGGCGTCCGGTTTTCGGTCTGGATTTCCCAGCCGTAGTCGTTGTGCATATCGAAGATGAGGCTGACGGCCGCCCGTCGTTTGATCACACCGGCCAGCAGCAGCCGGGTCAAAAAGCTTTTGCCGGTGCCGCTCTTGCCAAAAATACCGACGCTGCGCTCGACCATGCGGTACAAGTCCAGGTTGACCTGCACCTCCTCCATATCGAGCGGCTTGCCGATGTTGAAGTGCTGCTCGTCTTCGGCGCCGAAGACCAGGTTGACATCTTCCTCGGCGGCGACGCGCACCAAGGCGAAGTGACCGGGAATGGTCTTGACCGGGCGCGGCTCGGCCTCATTCAGGTCGATGACCAGCATCGGCGAGACGTGGATCCGGCCGTAAACGCTGGTCCCGACGTAGATATCGCGCAGAAACGGGTCGCTGACATCGGGCGGTGTTTTCTCGATTTGCGGGTTGGTGTTGTCGAGGGCCACATCGGTGATCATGCCGAAGAAGCGCAGCTTGTCGCCCTCAACGATGACATAGCGGCCCACGGCAATATCCTCAATCGGCGCGCTGGCCTCGAGCTTGCCCCCCAAGCCCTTGGTGAGCGAGCCACTGATAACCCGACCCAGCCGCTGGGTGGCGACCTCGAGCCGAGGCGGGAAAAATACATCAAACTCGTCAAATGTACCGGCGTTGTTCGCGGCCATACTTTAACCCCTGTCTATAGACTCCTCGAAAATTAGCTCAGTTATCAAAGGTTCCATCCGGCAAGAGGGCGAGTTCGGTGTTGAGGCCGTCGGTCACGGCGCCCGCCAGGTTAGCGCCGGTGAAGTCGGCTTCGCGGGCCAGAGCGTTGGTCAAGTTGGCCCCGGCTAGATTAGCCTGCGAGAGGTTGGCTTCACTCAGGAGCGCGCCGGTTAAGTTGGCCTCGCTCAGATCAACCTGACTTAAGTTTGACTCGCTCAGATTAGCTCCCGTCAAGTTGCTCTGAGCCAGGCAGGCCCCGGTCAGCAGCGCGCGGCTGAGATCAGCCTCGGTCAGGTTGGCGCCGGTCAGATTGGCCTCGGCGAGCGTGGCGCCACTGAGCATCGCCCGGGTCAGATTGGCCTCGCTGAGGTCGACCTGGCTAAGGTTGGCGTAGGTTAAATCGGCGCCGGTTAGGTTAGCGCCGGTCAAGGTCGCGCCGGTCAGGTTGGCGCGCTGAAGTCTGGCTTCGGCGAGATCGGCCCGGCTCAAATCGGCGCCGCCAAGATCGGCCTGGTTGAGCCAAAGCGGGCGCTGGCCACTGCTGAGCAGATGGTTGAGTTGGGTTTGGCTAAGTTTCATAGGTTATAACCTCAATCGGTCCTCCAGACTGGTTCAACCTTTAAAATTGAGCCAGTCTCGCCAAGTCGTTAGGCTTCGGGTCTAATTCGCTGTAAAATGGCGTCCAGCCGGACTAAGTCAAAGTTCAACAGCCGGGCCAGCTCTCGCCCGGACTTGGTCAGAAACTGGCGGCGGGTTTCCGGGGGGTAAGTTTGGGCCGCCCGGCGCAGATGGGCGACCAGGACTTCGTCCGCCGGAATTTGGGGAGCGTTGAGCACGAGGCGCAGGTATTCGGCGCGGTCGGTGAAGGCCCGGAGGTCATCGTCCTGGCACAAGATAAGCAGGTCAAGGCTGAGGGGCGGCTGAGGCGGCACGCCCTGAATAATCCGCTTGCCCTGCTGGTAGCCGACCACCAAGACGCTGATCTCGATAGGCACGAGCCGGTTTTCGCGCTGATCCAGCACCGCCTCCGGCTCCATCTCCCCGACCAGAATAAGTTGGCGCACGGCCGGATCGTCCGGGACCTGGACATTGTGGATCAGGCCGAAGACGCTGATCTGATCCGACACCGGGACCTTGACCAGATCGCCAAAGTGGGGCGTCTCCGGTTGCATCACCCGGCAGCCGACCGTAAAACCCACTGTGCTGGAGCGCAACACCCAGCCGATTTGAACTGTAGTCATAAGCTGAACCCTTTACTAGAGCCTAAGTTTACAATCAGATCTGAGATTAGGGCCAACCTTAGGCTCACAAATATTCTCTGCCAAAGCGGAATGCATTTTTATTGCGCTGCTTGAGCGAAATCTCGGGGGCAAAGCCCTGGCGGCGCAGCTCGACGGTCAGCATGGTTTCGACGACCTGCCGCTCCTCGCTGGAGATGACGGCCAGCTCGTCGGCCCGGGCCAGGACGTAGGGATAGCCGCCGGTCAGCCGGGCCTGGCGGACGATACCGGCGTGCAGCGTGTCGAGTTTCTCTGGGTCACCCACCACCCAGGCCGGGATTTCGACCCGGGCCAGGCGCGGCGTATCGTTGGCGCTCACATTGAGGTAGAAAAAGTGGATAGCGTGACCGGTATAGGTGTACTTGTCCAGACCTTTGGCCCGGGTGGCGAAGATGGCGCTCCGTTCGCCCGGAGCCAGATGAACAAAGAGTTCGGAGTCGGTCAGGTAGCGGAAGGGATTGAGGCGCAGGGTCTCTTCGGCGATCTGCTCCAGCGCCAGCGAGGCCAGGTGCAGGAGGGAGAGGACAAAGGTGCTGCGCGGGCGGTCGATATAGCCGGCCACGGTGACGTTGGCCTGGCGCAGCGTATCGAGCATGGCTAGGTACTGATCTTGAAAAATCTCCTGCTGGTTAAACGGCAGGTCGATGACGCGCAGGGTCAACTGCCCATCCGATAGGGCAACAACCGGCTCACCGTAGTCGCGGGCAAAGGCCGGGGCGACGTTAACCAAACAGTTAAGCTCGGCCAGATCGCGCTGAGCGTGAACTTCGCCGGCAGTGATCAGCCGGCCTTGCTCGTCGAAGAGGTCCGCCGGCTCAAAGAAAAGCTGCGGGCTTGGCCGAAATAGCTCCGGCTTCCGGCTCGAGCCATGGCGGTAGACGATGCTGCCGGTATTGATCAGGTAGTAGAGCGTGATCGCATGCGGATCGGGCAAGATCTGTGATCCATCGCTGGCGATGACGGTCAACTGCTCCGGGCAAGCGGGTAGAGGATAGCGGTCAGCCAGCGGTTCACCGACCGGCGCCGCGCCGACCCAGTCGAAGCGTTGGGTCTGCTGAACGCGCTCGGCTTGCTGGATGCGCTCGTGCAGCTCGCTGAAGCGGGTTGAAAACTCGGTTAAGAGGGTTTGGGCTTGTCGCACGGCTTCCGCGTGGGCCGGCTGCTGCGCCGCCAAACTGCGACCCATGGCTTTAACTTGCTGGGCGACCTGACTCAGTTCAAGCGTCATGAGTTAAACTTTGGCCGCCAAACAAGCGAGAAAAGCGGAGCCGTTGGCGTTCAAAAAAGCCGGGGGTCATGGCCGGCTCGAGGACCATCGGCGGCGTCGAGTCGACCGGTGATACTGATTTTTTCTGCGACTCGAGGCTAAAGCGGAGGAGTTGGCCGTGCGGGTTATCTTGCTCATCGTAAGTGATGCGGGCGTAGGTTAGGGAAGGGCGGAGGGCGGAGGCGGCTGGCTCGCCGGCAAAGAGCTTTGCCCAGCTTTCGGGCGAAGCTTCAGATAAATCAAGGGTCCAACTGCCGGTGTTGATATAGAGGCTGCCGTTGGGGAGGCGTTCCTGGACCGGCTGGTGAGTATGGCCAAAGAGAATTATCTGTGCCTTCTCTTGCTCGGTGATCGCTTCGGCGGCGCGGCGTAGCAGCCGGCGTTGGCGCTGCTGGCAAGCCAGGCCCATCAGCTTGGGGTCTTCGCTAACTGAAAGTCCCTCAGAGACCGTAGCCTCTTCGCTACTACTGTTGGCTTCGGCAAAATAGGGAGAGATACGGCCGTGCAAGTAGTGACGGAAAGCGGGATCGGTCAGATACCTCTCTGCAAAGGCGGCCCGGTTGGCCTCGTCTTCCAGCTCTTGAAGGAGGTGCTCAAGGTCAGGGTCGGCCCCCCCAGAGAGCGCAGTATGCCGAATAAATTGGGCCGTCGCCCGGCAAGCAAAGTCAAAATTCCACTCAAAAGCATACCAAAGCAGCGTGGTAAGCGGCTTGATCTGGTCGACGAACGGGAACTGGGGCTCAATCTGGTTAAAGAAGTTGATCAAAAAATGGGAGCCGGCCGGATAAAACAGTTGCGAGGGGTCATGTAAGGCGCGCGGATCAAACGAGTCGTGGTAACCGTTAATCTTTTCCGCCCGTTGGTGACCGTGTTCAACATAGATTTTCTCCCGGCTGACAAACTCATCGGCAAAGCGGAGCAGAGAGGCTCGCGCCCCGGAAGCACCCAAGACCTCGCGCAAGTAACTCTTCACGCCCGGCCAAAACAGCGCCACATCGTGATTGCCTTTGATGACCGTAATGCGCCGGGGCGGTTCTTCAACGTGCATAAAGTCGGCCAGAGAGTCAAAAATGGCCGAGTGACCCTGCACAATGAGCTTGAGCCGCTGAATTGAGGCTTCTTCCGAAGAGTCGAGATAAGCCTGGCTTGGATAGGTCTTAGCCGGTTCAAACTGGTCGGCGGCCGGCACCTGCAAAAACTCAAACAAATCGCCGTTAAAGATAAGTTCGACTTCGCTCTGGTGACGCTCGCTTTCCTGGACAATCTGATGCAAGAAGGCAATAAACTCCTGCGTAGCGGTGAAGTCCTCCAGCGGGTTACAAGCATCGGGGCTATGGCCCGCGCCCAGGTGTAAGTCGGAGATGATAAACTTTAGTTTGCGGCCCAACGAACTACTCCCATCGAAACATGTGTCCTGTATTATACCACGACTTGGGGATGGATCGGAAACAAATAAATCACTTAACAGAAGCTATCTCGGCCTCAGTTGAGCGGCACAACCAGCGCCTCGTCTACCAGGCGTTGGCCGTCCGGGCCGTAAGCAGGCAAACGTTCGCCGGTGACCGGATCGTAGAGCCCGATGGCGAAGTGATCGATAGTGCTTAGATCAATTTCCGGCAGCGGATGAATATCCTGGATGATTTCGTCGGGTGGCCAGACCGTGGTGGGAAAATGGTTACTGACCGGCGGGCCATCGGCCTGGGCGATGACGTAGCCGTCGGCGGCGCGGAGGTGGATAAAAACGGTGTAAGTCGTGGTCAGCGGTGTTGGGGTGCGCCAGTAAAGCGCCAGGTAGGGGGATGATGAATGATGAATGATGAATGATGAATGATGAATGGGCTCGTGGCTCTTGGTTAATTGTCCATGGTTCATGGCCAGGAGTTGAATGGAGCGGTCAGGGCCAAAGGTGGCGAGGGCAGCCTGGCTGAAACGGGTGGAGTCGGGTGGGAGGATTTGATAGAGGTAGTCGCCGTCAAACTGGCCGAGCGGCCACAGTGCCGGGTTGCGTTCGGCCTGCCAGCGATCCACGGTTTCCCAGCGGGTGCGATCGAAGGGGAACTCGCCGGGGTGGAGGAGGAGGAGAGTTGGAAGGTTGGAAGGATGGAAGGTTGGAGGGATGGAGGTTTGGAGGGATGGAGGGATGGAGGGTTGGAGGAGTGGAAGGGGGGAGGGTTGGAGGAGTGGAGGGGTGGACGTTCTGCGTTCCACGTTCCACGTTCCACGTTCCACGTCCCGCGCTGTTTGGGAGTTAGATGAGATAACGGCCTGGAGGGTGGCGATGGTAGTTGGGTCGGGAAAGGCTTTGAGAGCCTGGCTGAGTTCGGTCTGGCGCGGAGGCGTGTAGCCGGAATAGCCGTTGATCAGCGGCCACCAGCCGAGGGTACTGGCGTAGAGCCGTTTGACTTCGGGATATTCGGGGTCGGGGGCGGCGTGGAGGGGGAGTTCGATCAGGGCGAAGTCGGTCGGTTGGGCGGCGAGCCAGGCATAGGCGGGATTGAGTTGGCCGCGGTTCTCGATGGGGGCGAGGGGGAGAGGAAGATGGAGGGCTTCGGTGATGAGGAGCAGCGTGGTGAGGATGAGGAGGAGGGCGGGGAGATGGGAAGATTGGAGACGGGCAGTTACTGACCGTTTAAGTCGTAGACGTCGGGTCAGGCCGGTATAACCAAAGGCAGCCAGGCCGGCCAGGGCAAAGAGGACCGGGATAATCCAACGGGCTGGCACGCGAATGAGGGTGCTCGGCGGAAACAGGTGGGCCAGGGCCGCGTAGGGCGCTGCAAAGGTCAGAGCCAGGCTAACGAGCAGACTGCCGCTCAGGCCGATCAGGCTGATCCGGGTTTGGGCGCCGAAAGCGGTAGCCGCGTGACGACGTAAACCAAATATTAGACCCAGGGCGGCCAGACTCGGGGCGACCAGACCGAGGAAGAGCGTATTCTCTTCGCTGAAGAAAGGGCGCCGGCGAAGCGGATCGGTGAGCGGACCGAACCAGGTATTGAACGGGGCGGCGGCCAGGTAGTCGGTGGGGACGGCGGCCAGAGTCAAAGCCTGGGCCAGCGGGCGAGACTCGGCCAGCGCCGCCACGAGTCCGAGATAGGGCAGGGCCAAGGGCAGAATGAGCAGGCCAGCGATCAGAAAGACAGCACCTAAGAGGACCAGGCGAAATACTGGAGAGGGTAGATGAGGGCGGAGGCCGGTCGATGGGGTAAGCCACCAGATCGAACGGGCGTGGGCCAGACTCACCACCAGGTAGATCGCGATGATCATGCCGGTGTAGACGGCCAGATACCAGGAAGCCAGCACCTGGCCGGTGAGCATCACCAGCAAGCCGGCGGCAAGGCTGAGTTTGGGTCGCCGGCGCGGAGCAAGCAGGAGATCGAGAAAGAGCAAGGCAAACGGAAGCCACTGGACGGTCAGCAACTGCAAATGGGCGATGGCGGCAAAGCGATAGGGGGCAAAGCCGAAGATCAACCCGGCGATAAACGCCGCCGCCCGCGAGCCGGTCCAGCGCAGCGCAAGTAAATACATGCCGAAGGCGGCCAATGGAAAACTCAACAGCAAGCTGAGATTGTAGGTCACTATTGGCTCGGCGGTGATGAGTTGCAGCGGCAGTGCCAGCAAAGCGGTGCTAAAAAGGTGCTCGGAGTAGGCTAGGGTGTTGGGGAGAGGATAGAAGATGTTGGCGTTGAACAGATTGAGCGGATCGGTCAGCAGGGCGTGTGTGTCCCAGGCCAAAATCCAGGTGTTGAGCAGCGGGTCGCCGATGTCGTTGGGCACGGCGCGATTTAGGTTGAAGATGAGCGGATAGGTCATGACGAGGGTGAGGAGGGTGTAGAGGAGGAAGGGGAGGAGGGAAGGGTGGAAGGAAGGAAGGATGGAAGATTGGAGGGGTGGAGGGAGGGAGGGGGGGAGGGGCGGCTCTGAGCGAAGTCGGGGGGGTGGAGGATAGGAAGGGTGGAGGACTTGCCCTGAGCGAAGCCGAAGGGTTGGAGGGTTGGAGGGTTGAAGGATTGGAGGATGGGAGGATTGGAGGGCTGGCTCTGAGCGAAGTCGGGGGGTTGGAGGTCGAGAGGGTTGTTCATTATTCATTGTTCATCATTACTAATTTTTCATTTTTCATTTTTCATTTCGAGACGCAGGCTGTAATCGGGGAGGGCCTGGTTGGCCGCATCGACGGCAGGGAGGCGCTGGCCGGTGGTTGGATCGTAGAGGCCGATGGCCAGTTGGCTGGCCTTTGGATCGAGCGGTAAGGAACGGACGTCCTCGATGAGTTGGCCGGGGCGCCAATGCGGCAGCGGGTATAAACCCTGGTAAGGGACGCCATCCGCTTGGGCAATGACCTGACCCGCTCCGTCGAGGACGTGCACAAAAATGCTGTAATCGCCCCTGAGGGGCTGGTCGCTTTGCCAGAGCATCGTGAGCACGCCCTCGTCCCACTGGGCCTGGTGCAGGGTAATCCGGTCGCCAAAGCGAGCGAGGGGGCGGGTCCCGGCGAGATTTGGCCCAGGATGCTCTAACCAAATCGTCGCGAGTTTATAGCTGGTAGCGCCATCCGGCTCGAGGGGCAGGCGCTGCCCGGTTTCACGATGATAGACGCCGGTGGTTAAGTCGTACCGGATCGGGGGCAGGTTGGCCGGCAGGTTTAGCCGGAGCAACTGGCGCAAGTAAAGACCCGGCGGCCAGTTGCGAGTCGGAATGTCCTCGGGATTGACCGCATCAACCGTGGCGAAAGTTTCGCCGTTCGGGGCATCGAGATGGAGAAAGATTGAGTAGTTGGCGTCAGTGTTTTGCAGCGCGCGCCAGTAGAGGACCGCCGGCAGCTCCGCCTCGCCCGTGACCGTCAGCGTGATCACTTCAGGCAGGTTATCGACCCCGACCAGCCGCAGTTGATCGCCAAAATCCGCCTGCACGAGACGGTCGGCCGGTTGGGGCCGGTTGGGATCGGAGCGGAGCACGAAGAAAGACTCCAGCGGGCGGGACACGAAGTACAGGCTGGCAAGGGCAAGGGCGATGCTGATGAAGACGAGGGGGCGCAGGGACAAAGTCGCGGGTTCCACCCGTCGGAATGAGGCTTCGTATAGAGAAAGTATACGGGCCGGAATAGCACTGACCAGGCATAAGGCAATGAAGGCCGTTAGAGTCAACCCCAAGCCGGTGGTGCGGAGTGGGGTCGATTCTAGCCTGAGATCGAGCCGGTGCTGTCCGGCGGGGATTTCGACCTGGATCAGGCCGGTTGGTTCGGTGACGGTGAAGGGGATCGCTGGGCCGTTGAGATAGACCTGCCAGCCGGGCCAGTAGAGAGTGCGCAGGGTGGCGATGAACGGTTTGGGGGTATCGATGGCCAGGCTGTCCGACTCGGAGCGGTGGCTTAAGGTCTCAACTGTGGCGCCGGCGGGCAAGCTGGCCGGATCGATCTTTTGCGGCGGTCGACCGGCGGCGTAATCGGCCTCGAGCGTGCCGGCTTCGGGATGCTGCTGAGCCCAGCGGGGCAGAAACTCGCCGGTACTCGTCGTCCCGATGGCGCCGGAGGAGACTTCATAGGCAAAGCCGTCGGCGGGCGTGGGCGTGCCCCAGGGGATAAACTGGGAGGGATAGAGGTAATGGGCATTGAGGGCGATGATGAGAAGGATGGCGAGGAGAAGTTGGAAGATTGGAAGATTGGAAGATTGGAGGGTTGGAGGGTTGGAGGGTTGGAGGAGTGGAGGAGTGGAGGAGTGGAGGAGTGGAGGAGTGGAGGGGTGGAGGACTGGAGGACTGGAAGGTTGTTCATTGTTCATTGCTAATTGTTCATTGTTCATTGCTAATTGTTCATTGATTCTCTGAAGGAGCCAGGTGAAGCCGGCGGCGCCAAGGAGGCTGGCACAGAAAATGGCCGGACCGAGCATCCGCCAGGGAAATTCGGCCAGTTCAATCAGCGGGACGGATTCCCACAGGGGTTGGGAGTAGGGCAAGGCCAGAAAGGCATAGAGGAGGAGGAAGAGGGTGAAGAAGAAGGTTTGGGGAAGGGGGGAAGGGGGGAGGGTTGGAGGGTTGGAGGATTGTTCATTGTTCATTGCTAATTGTTCATTGTTCATTGCTAATTGTTCATTGCGAAAGTGCTGAACTGTCCAGGCGACCAGAGCGACGAGGCCCAAGACGGCGGCGCCAATTTGGGCCAGGCCTAGGCTGAGGGGGAATTCAGGGTTGATGGCAGCCAGATCGAGCGGCTGAGGCGGAGACAGAAGCTCGGACAGGCTGATAAAGTTCTCGCGAAAATCAAAGAAGCCTTGGGTAATGCCTTCCAGCTTGATGTCGTGTCGCTCCCCGAAGGCCGGTAGCCAGAAGATGGCGGCCAGACCCAGACCGAGAAGGCCGGCGAGGGTGGTGCGGAGAAGGGGGGGAAGAAGGGAGGGATGGAGAGTTGGAGGGATGGAGGACTGGAGGGTTGGCGAAGATGGTCCACGTGGCACGTCGGGCGTGGGACCTGCCACGTGCCACGTCCCACGTCCTGTTTGGAAAAAGTGAAGGCTTAATAAAAAAACAAGATAGGCGGCGAACATTGGGGCGAAGAGCATGAAGCTGATGTTGTGGCTGAATAGGAGACCGGCCAGGGCCAGCGCCGCGGCGATGAGGTAGCGGGGCCGGCCATCGGTGATGACGGCGTGGAAAGCCCAAAAGATAAGCGGATAGAAGGCCAGCCCTGAGAACTGGCCGTAGTTGCCTTGAATATAGGCCTCGCGCAGGCGGTAGGGAGCATAGACATAGAGCGCCGCCGCCACCAGCGCCGGGGCCGGACCGTACAGGCGCCGGGCCAGCAAAAACATACCGGCGCTGTAGAGGATGAAGTCGAAAATGAGGGTGGCCTTCATCGATTCGTCGAGCGGCAGGCCGGTTAAGTGGAAGAGCTGGGTCAATTGGTAGAGAAACGGCGGCGCATAGCTGAAGATCGGCATGCCGTGACCCAAAGCTAAATCGGTGCCCCAGCGCGGATAGAAGTTGCCCTCGCTCCAGGCCCGGTTGAGCTGAACCTGGCGCATCAAGTGGGCCGGCCCATCGGCGGTGTTGGGCAGCCCGGCGTGTGTCAACAGCGGCATTACCGCCAGCAGTGGAATGAACAGAGCGGTTAGCAGGCCGTAATCTATGAGATTTTTTGGGCGTATCGCAAAAATATTTTTCATCTACCCAATTCATTGCCAGGTTGGAGGCGTGACCCAACCCTCCATTACGGTACTTCCACCCCCGACAATTCGACAAACCCGGCGCCCTCTTGCGTCCGTAGCGGCTGGCCGGTATCCGTCCGGTAGAGTCCCACAACCAGCCTATACCTGCCCGGCGAGACGCCGTTCAGCGGAATCCGGCGCGGATCGAGGATCGTCTGGCCGGGCAGCCAGGTGGCGGTCGGGTAGGCTCCATCGAGCGGTGGGCGGTCAAAGCCGGTGACTAGCTGGCCCTCGGCATCGAGCAGTTGGGCAAACACCGTGTAATCCGCTTGGGGCCGAGCCGGGCTGCTCCAGCTTAGGTTGAAGGTGAGCTGATCCGGCCTAACGGTCTCGAGGCCGAAGCCGGTGAGGAGGAGTACATCGCCATTATCGCCACGAAACTCGGCCTTGACGGATTCTGCCAAGCGCGGCGATGACGTGGCCTGAACGTTGATCGTGTCGAGCCAGGCGGTATCGCCGCTGCCGTCCGCCAGCGGAACCAGCCGGCCGGCCTGGTCCGGATCGATCAGGCCGGCTCGCACGGCGTAAGCCAGAGGTGGGGTCTCGGCGGCCAGATACAGATCATGCTCGTCCCGGATGTAGCGGCTGTTGTCCCAATGAAAGGTCGGCAGGTTCATCTCGGTCGTGACGTCGCCCGGGGTGTAGTTGGTCGCATCGGCGATGGTGGTGAAGTCGTCGAGCCGGTCCAGGTGAACAAAAGGCTGTAAGTTGGTCCGGTGCGGCGCGCCGTCGGTCTCCCAGTAGAGTACGACTTGCAGGTAGCCACCCGGTTGGGCCACCCGCTCGCTCAAGTCATAGCCGGTCAGCCGCATGCCGTTTTCAAAGCGGATATCGGTCGCGTGCTGGGCCGGCAGGACTCGATCGGCCGGTGAGTGAAGGGTAAACAGCGGCCGGAGCAGGGGTTTAACCCCCAGGGCAACGAGCGTAATCACGGCCGCGATGATGAGGCTGGGGAGGAGGGGAAGGATGGAAGGGTGGAAGGGTGGAAGGGTGGAGGGTTGGAGGGTTGGAGGGTTGGAGGGTTGGAGGGTTGGAGGGCTTGCCCTGAGCAGTGTCGAAGGGGTGGAGGGTTGTTCATTGCTCATTGCTAATTGTTCATTGTTAGAGGATCGGGTTGTGAAGTAAGGTAAGAAGGGTAGGACCAAAAGGGTCAGGGCGGAGAGGGAGAGGGCGGCGAGGCGGAGGGGAGTGTCGCTGAAGTGAATGGATAGGTCGTGAACGCCGGCCGGAATGTCGAGGCGCATCAGCCCGCTTTCGGCTTCAGGGGTGATGGGGAGCGGTTGGCCGTCTAGGTTGGCTTGCCAGCCTGGATAGGCAAAATGATGGAAGCGCAGGCTGAACGGCGCCGGTGTCTCCAGCCGGTAGCGATGGCTGACGGCGTTTTGCTCGAGCAGCGAGGCGGTCGCGCCGGCTGGGAGGGTCGACCGGTCCAGCCGTTCCGGCCAGGTGTTGGCCTGAAAAGCCTCAACCAGCGGCGAAGTAGTCGGAGTCCGCGTCACCGTCCGGGGCAGGTACTCTCCCAGAGTGGTGGTCCCGATCGATTGCGAGCTGCGCTCGTAGTTGATCTGGTCGGCGATGGTCAACTGCCCGTAAGCGGTAAACGGCACCGTCGGGTAGAGATAGGGCCCCACCGCCCACAACTGGCTCAGGATAATCGGTCCGATGGCCAGGCGCCGCCAGCGGTCCGGGACGAGCTTCACCGCGGCACCGGCCAGCACGGCCAGGCCGAGATTGGCCAACCCCAGCATGCGCCAGGGAAACTCGGCTACCTGCAACGGCTCGAGCGCGGCCCAGACCGGCTGCGAGAGCGGCAGCGTCATAAAAATGCTGCCCGTGGCCACGGCCCCAAAGAACAAAAGCAGCAAGCTGAGGCGGGCGTTTTTGCGCCACCCGAGCAGCGCCCCGACTAGACCCAACCCGGCCAGTGTCAACGTCACCAGGCCTAGCGTTAGCGGTACGTAGGGATTGGCTGCCCGCTCATCGAGCGGCTGAATCCAGGCGGTCAACTCCAACCAGTGGGGGTAACGCACAAAGAAAGGGCTTTTGGTCAGGTAGACCTCGGCTTCGGCCCGGGTCAGGCTGCGCTCGGCCAGCACCGGCAGCCAAAAGAAAGCCGAGAGCAGCAGCCCGATCGGCCCGGCCAAAAGAGGCTGAACGGTCCGCCACAACTGCGACCAGGACCAAGCCCGCAATAATTGGCCGGGCCGGGTGAGCAGCAGCAGGTACAGCCCCAGGACCGGGCTGAAGATTAGCACCTGAAAGAGATGGCTCAACATCACGCCGGCATAGAAGAGGCCGGTCACCACCGTCCAGTCCCAACGACCGGTTTGGACCGCACGGGTCGCCGCCCACAGCGTCCAGGGAAAGAGGCCGATCGCCAGCAACTGGGGGACGTTCCCACCGTAGAGCAGCGCCTCGCGCAGGGCGAACGGGGCAAAACCAAAAGCGACCGCTGCTACCAGGCCGGCCTCGGGACTGTGACACAGATCCCGAACCAGGAGATACATCCCCGTGGTATAGGCCACCACCGTCAAAGCCAGCAAGACCTTAAAGACCATCTCTATCGTTAAGCCGGGTGCTTGGAGAAGCATGCCGAACAGGTAGGGCAGCGGCGGCGCAAAGATAAACAGCGGGTAGCCGTAACCGTAGGCCAGATTCGGCGCCCAACGCGGAAAGAGCACGCCCGGCGCCCAGGCCCGCTCGAACTCCAGGGTGCGGTACATATGAATAACCAGATCGGCGGTCGTCGGCAGACCCGGCTTCAACAGCGCCTGGATCGCCAGCAGCGCCAACGCTGCCGCAATAAGCAGGCCACCATCAATGGATCTGGCTGCCCGGGCTAAGGTCATCTGGATGCCATCCTATACGTGGTCAAAATTAGTTTCCAAACGCCCTCGACTATATCATAAAAGCAGTTGAGCGCAATCCCTCCGCCGGTTTTTGGACATAACGCTTGCGCCGCAGAGCAGAGAGGTCAACTTGGCGATCCGGCTACTCTCCTGTAAGATGGGTCGGTCTTTGCTGCAATCGCCGCGCTTCTTGAGGGCGGCGGTACAACTCTATGAAAGGTTTGTCAAATTTAATGACCATCACCCAACCGGCGCCTGCTCGACCGGCTCTGCTTGACCTCAGCCAGCAAGTCGCTGCGCCCCAAGTTACGATAATTCTGCCCACGTATAATGAAGCGGGCAACATCGAGAAACTGATCGACCGGACTCTTCAGGCGCTCGCCAGCCACCCCGGCGGGGCGGAAATCCTGGTGGTTGATGACAACTCACCCGATGGAACCTGGCAACTGGCCGGCCAAAAAGCTCAGGCCAATCCTCAGCAGGTGCGGCTGATCCACCGCACCACCGAGCGGGGGTTGACCAGCGCGCTTAATCGCGGGATCAAAGAGGCGCGAGGCGAGTGGGTGGGCTGGATGGACTGCGATATGAGCATGCCGCCCGAAGCGTGGCCGCGCCTGGCCGAGGCGTTGGCCCAGGGCGCCGATGTCGCCATTGGCTCGCGCTATGTCCCCGGCGGCAGCGACGAAGCTCACACCCTGACCGGGCGTCTCTTCTCCCGGGCGATCAACGTCTGGGCCGGCCTGTTGCTCGGTTGGTCGATCAAGGATTATACCAGCGGCTTTGTCATGGCCCGCCGCCAGGTTTTTACAGGTTTGACCCTGCGGGGCGACTATGGCGAATACTGCATCGACCTGCTCTATCGAGCCAGGCAGGCCGGCTATAAAATTGTCGAGTTGCCGTACATCTGCGTGCCTCGGATGGCGGGCGAGAGCAAGACCGCCCAAAACGCCTGGGGCTATCTCAAGCGCGGCGTCAACTATGTCAAAGTGTTGTTCAGTTTAAGATTCGGTGGCAAGGAGTTTACAGAATCGTCACGTTGAGGTACATGTTAAACATGTAATGAGTGCGACTATTTCGTTAACCAAGTGACCGGCTGGTGTCTGCTCAGGAACAAGTTCCAAATAATTTAGCCGAACCGTTCGACCGCATCTTCCTCAACCGGGCCGAGGTCGACCTTGCTTTTGACCTCTTCCGGGAAACGGTCAAGCGACTGCGGGCCAGTGACCCTTACGATCCCCGGCTGGCTCTGACCCTGTCCGAACGATCCGGCAAGCTCTATCTCCGCCTCAATTTTGGGAGTTGGCTGGTCATCGGCTTTCGCGGGCCGGGGCAAGTAGCCGAGCGAGTGGATCTGGCCCTGCTGGCCGACCAGGTCGCCTGGGACGAGCGCCTGGCCCCGTACCGCTTCGAGACCAAAGAGGGGTTGCCCCAAGTCCGGACCTATGAGCTCCCTCTGTCGCTGGTCCAACCCCTCAGCAGCGACCTGTACCGGGCCTATGAGGCCACGCTCGACGTTATTGCCGACAAGTTCCAACACTGGCAGCGCGCCACTCACTGGAAACAGCACAACCCTGAAATTGTCGAAGCCTGCTTCGATCCTGACCGCCGCGATCGCCTCTTAGCCGGCGGCCTCCACAACTTTGAACTGCTGTACGAGCCCATCTATACCCCATTTGAAGAAGAGTTGGTCTTGGCCGAAACAGGGGAGGAGTATCAAGTAGGTACCTCCCCCGACGCACCCCGCGACCCGACCACCGGCAGTGAACAATTAGTAATTAACAATGAACAATTAGCAAT
>CALMIS010000372.1 GCA_937864185.1 uncultured Chloroflexota bacterium | reverse complement strand
TTTTAAGTCGCTCAATCCGCTTAAACCAAACGAGCCAGAATATCCGGCGGCACTTAATCCCACAGAGAAGGATAAGCTTCGCTTAGCCGGGCGATGTCGGCCAGGACTTTCTGGCGTTTGCTGACTCGATGGGTAGGGTCTTGGGCGGCCCACACTTTGCCTTGGAGCACATCTTCCAAAGTTGCTGAGGTGTTTCGCCTATTTTTAACCACAGATTACACAGATTTCACGAATTTTTTTCTTTTTAATCCGTGAAATTCATGTAATTCGTGGCTTTTTCCTCTCAACAATACTCAAGAGGGGGACTACCCAAATCCGTGGCGAAATTATAAACGCACATTCGTCACGCTCAAAACTTTTTATCTGGCTCAATATAAAACAGATACATCTTGCTGACATTGCGCCCGGAGATAGTAAGCTCGGAGGTAGGGGTGGCAGTGGTGGCCCCTCGATAGCGATGAAGGGGGTTGGCTGGACAGGGTTGAATCTTTAAGTATAGCCCATTTACTATTTTGTTGCTTCCAGTTCTAAAGCGTTAGCTTGCCGATAATAAACCTCGGCTTGTTGAGTATCGCCAATTTGGCTGTAAGCCTTAGCTAGAGCGTGATAAAGAGGAGGCTGTTTCAAGCCCTGCTCAAGAGCTTGATGGTAAATAGATATAGCTTTCTCGGGAGTATTCATTTCAATCAACAAGCGTCCGGTCACCAGATAAATTTGCGGATTATGGGGTGACAGTTGAATCAGTTCTTCAAGATAAGGCCACACCTGTTCCGGTGATGCGGTTTGGGGAAGCCGGGCCTTAACCTGTTGGTAAACCTCTTCAGAAGCCGGTTCAAGCAAGAGGGCTTGCTGTAGGGCTTTAACCCCAGCTGCGGTCTGTCCCTGTTCCAACCAGATGGTGGCCAGGGTCAAATGGGGCCCGGCTAGGGTGGGAGCTAATTCAGTCACTCGACGTAAGTAAGGAACAGCCTGATCCGGTTGATGCTTTGTCCAGTAGTAAAAATCTCCCAATCTATTGATCATGTAAGGATTATCCGGCTGAGCCTCAATCGCCTTTATGAAGTAAACCTCTGCCAGCGATAAGTCTTGCTGGGCTTGGTAAACGCCCGCCAATGTGAAATGGGCCTCCCCCAACAAATTCTGGTCTCCTGAGGCGAGATTTGCGGCTTCTTGAGCATACTCCAGAACAGACTCATAATCTCCCAGCCGATCATAAACATGGGCTAATCTCAAGTAAGCCCAACCATCCTGAGGGCTTAGACTTTTAGCTGTATCCAATTCTTGCACAGCTTCATTCAAGCGACCGGTCGCCATCAGGGCCATCCCCAGAGAAGTATGAGGCCAGCTTTCGCCCGGCAAAAGGTTGGCTGCCTGTTGACAATAAGGCAGTCCCTGCTCCGGTTTGTTCAGACTCCATTGGTACAAGTTACACAGGCTAAGTTTATACGAGCCGTTGGCCGGGGCGATGGCCACAGCTTGTAAGAACTCCACTTGGGCTGCCGCTGTGTTTCCCTGAGCCAGATAGACGTAGCCACGCTCATGATGGATTTCTCCCTGTTGATCTTGGTCTTGGGCCAGGATACTCGCTGGCTTCAACGCCTCTAAAGCCCGGTCAAACTCGCCTTGTTCCCGATACAAGCGGCTTAAGGTTAGATGAGCTTCAAGATTTTGCGGATCAAGCTCAACTGCTTGTTCTAGATAAGGCTGGGCCAACATCAACTCTTGCTCACTTAGAAGAGTCCGGCCAATTTGATAGACAGTCTTAAAGTCAGGTTTAAGCTCAACAGCCGTCTCTAAAGCAACTTGAGCTTGATCAGGATCACCTTGCTCCAGATAGAGGTGGCTTAATTTTATGTAAGGCCAGGCTTGACCCGGATTAAACTCAATCGCCTGTCGGTACACGTCTAGCGCTGCCGCCGGACGATTGTCCATCAAGTAAGCTTTGGCTAGCCACTCGTACCCCTCGGGGTTGCCCGGCTCCAGTTCAATGGCCCGTTCAAACTCACTGATCGCCGCTGCGATCAAAGCTTGCGGATCATCGCTGGGGGGTTGGGCAGTAGGTGACTGAAGCCAGCCTGCTACATAGACGATGCCGCCAACCAAGAGCATGCCAGCCAGGAGCACGGCAACTAGGGACCAATAGCGGCGTAATTTTGATCTAGCCCTAGAGTCGATTTGTGGCGACGGCTCATCAACCAGCACAGAATCTCGAATCGATTTGCTGCTCATCTTAACTTAAGAATTTCACCCGCAAAAAAGAAACGGCTTTGATTGTAGCTCATCTCGTTGATCCTAAAAAATATAGAAAGCTACTGCCCGCTGGCTGTGGCCTGCTCCAGATAAATTTTGCCTAATTCAACATGGGGCCAGGCCGCATTGTGGGTGCGCCAGGCAGCCTGCTGGTAAAGCCTAGTAGCTTGCGCGGTGAGGCGCTGGGTTCGGTACAAGGTAGCTAATTCAATGTAAGCCTGCTGTTGATCGGTCATAAGCGCGATAGCTTGCCGGTAAGCTGTTTCCGCCCGCTCAAGTTGACCGGCCTGCCGGTACAAATTTGCCAACCCTATGTATGCCTGGGCCAATCGCTGCCGGCGGAAATCATACGAATGGCGAACGCCGGTGATAAAATCGGGCTGAAGCCCAAGCTGAGGCCATGTGTCCAGGCTGATCACGGTGTTATACTCGGCCTGGGCCTGCTCAAGCAGCCCCTTCCGAAGATAAAGCACCGCCAGGGCCAGATGATAGCTGCCGGCATTGGGGTGGTGAAGCAGCGACTGCCGGTAATGGTGCCGGGCTGTCTCCGTTTGGCCCGCAGCCAGATACAAATCGCCCAGTTGTTGAGGCAGAGGCTGGGCAACCGGCGATTGGTTAAGCGCGGCCGCTAAGATTGCACTTGCCGCTTGGGTTTGCCCTTGACCGGTCAGTAACCCGGCCAGCTTTTGAGCCGCCGGGTTGAATCCGGGCGCTACCTCCAGCGCCTGCCGCCAGGCTGCTTCTGCTTTAGATGGCTGGCCTAACTGCTGGTAGGCTTGCCCCAAAGCCAAATAGGTCAGGGCATCCGCACCGGGATCACCCAAAATTTGCTGGTACAGGGCCACCGCTTGCTCAGCGCGTCCCTCGCCTAACAGACTATTGGCTTTGAGCAGCGCTGTTAGTTCCGCCCCGGCTTTAAATCGATAGAGTGTGTACTCTTCATTCTGGTACAGAGGCGTAAAATGAGCCGGTAATCGGGCCATTTGCCAGGCCAACGACGAGCCTTGTTCAACAATGATAGCCGAGACCTTCCACGTTTGGAGTAACTGTAAGGTCGCCGGCGTAAGCCACTCTGCCTGGTAAAATTGGGTCACTGCCTCCCGGGCCCTGGGGCTGGGACTGGCGTTCCTGTACAGGGTGCGGGCGGTCGTAAAAGCCGGGATCAGGTACGTGATAGTATTGTCTCTGGCAATGATCACGTCGGTCGTGTCTACATTCTTAGCCAAGTGATCCAGCAGGTCTCTTTCCGTCACCCTTATGGTGCGATCACGCCGCTCCTGCAAAAAGCTAATCCCCTCGGTGATATAGTTGTTCAATAACAGGGCCAACAGACTGACGGCTGCCAGTGACACTCCCACCGCCAGCCGGTGCTGCCGGGGCCAACCGGATCTAACCGAGTCAAGCCCACCCTGCCAGAGATAGGCTAAGACCAACGCCACCGGCAACCCGTAGGAAAGCCGGTAGACCATCCAAGGGGTGATCACTCGCCCCAAGAGCGGCGTAATCACCGGGGTGTACAGCAAGAACAACGTGGCAGCCATGTTACTGATCAAAAACTGGGCCGCCAGGCTGCGCCGCAAATCAAGCCACAGTAGTGGCGCGAGTAAAATAGCCAGCAGAGTCAGTGGATGGGCGATCAGGTGAGGATGAGCAATGTAGTTATCATCAACCGCGGAAAAAAACTGGAGCCGGGAATGACTCAAGGTCACAAAAAGAGGAGCAACTCCGGTAGCCAACGCATAGTTAAAGGTTGGGCTCTCGCGAATGTCTTCACCAGACTGCCGGCCCCAAATATTGTTACGTTGTAGGAGTGGCACCACGACCAATAGTGCCAACAGCCCGCCCATAACCAGTACTCGGCCCAACGCGGCCGGACGCCGCTCTACCAGCAGGTGAACTAGACCCAGACTGGCAATAGAGACGGCCCCCTGCACCAGCCCCAATGGGTGTACCAACGTCAGGGCTATATAACTTAACCCCAGCCCTCCCAGCAGCCGCCGCTGGCCAGTCTTTAAGTAGCGCAGCGCCAACAACAGTACTACCGGCAAGATCATCAGCCAGATCAGAAATTTGTCTTCGATGATCCGGTCAAAGAAGCCTCGCCCCAACCAGTCGTGCGAATTAATGCTGGAAACCATGAATAGTTGCTGGACCAGCACGGTTAGAAGCGCCGGGCTGCGCCGTCCAAATAGTTCCCGGGCTAGCCCGTAAACCCCTAACAGCGAGAGCAGCATCAAGACGGGCGGCAGATAAAAGGAAAACGTATCCAGAGGATTGAGGCCGGTGATTTCGTTCTGCCAGGCTTGCAAGATCCACCAACTAGCCCGCAAATTGAAAGGCTCGTGATCATACACTCCGGCCATGTAGTCGCGGATGTAGCGCAGATACCAGGTATCACCGGAGCTCCAGGTACTCATCGTGACCAGGAAGAGATAAAGCCCCATCCCACCGGTAAGGATGACTGCCGGCAGCAATAGCCGGACTGCTGGTTCCGGGACAGGTATTGGCAAGGTTTGCATCACCTTCCGGCCTGTTTGTTGAACCCACCCCACCCCACCCAGCCCTAGGGTGATAACCACAGTTACATAGCCCAATACAGCTAACGGCAGGCGCAGCCCTACCACTAGTAAGGCCAGCGGACTAAGCAGTCCAAATGCTAAGACAAAGGCCAGGGGAAACATTGCCACCCGGCTGAAGGGCGGGGTCGGGGCTACCAACCGCAGCACTAACCAACCGGGCGCCAGCAGGACCCCTAATGCCAAGACCGTCGTTAGCCAAGGATTAAGAAACGATGGCAGCCCCAGTAGCCCGATCAGCATTGCCGGCAAGCTCACCGCCAGAATCGTTATTCGGTTAGCGTTGAAAAAGGCGGAGTTATTCAAGGTAGACCACTCACGCAGCTTTAGGACAACGGTCACGTTTGTTGGTTGTCAACCAAATGGTGACTGAAAGAGGGACTCAAAACATACTTTGACCAGACCGGAAAGGAAAATAGACCCGTTATCCAGTTGACAGGCTTTTTAAAGATCTTGGACTCTTTAGCTAACACTTGCAACTTCATACGTTTAAACATTTCCTCCAATTCTGATACGGTAAAGAAGTTTACAACAACATTCTTATGAATGTTGAGACTGGGAATGGAAAGGTTAAAGCGTGAAAACAAGTAGCTTAAGTGGAATAACGCCATAGTGCGCCATGCCGAATAAAAACATACTTCGTGCAGCAAGATTAACCCATCAGGTTTTACAAGTCTAAGTAACTCTCTCAAACCTTGCTCGCGCCTAAGACAGGACTGCTGTCTATCATCTGTAACAAGGTGATGCAAGACTTCGCTGATAATAACCGCATCAAAGCTATGGTCTGCAAAGGGTATGTTGAGGCTATCACCAACCAAAAACGTGACCAGGTTTGATTGATCAACCGTTTGACCTTGCTTTAACATCTTGGGGGTGATATCTATACCAACTAAATCAAATGAGAGATAATACAAACCCAATCCCTTAAGCCGGTGACCGGTCCCACAACCTACATCAAGAATTTTCAAGGACTCAGTGGCCCTATTTTGAAAAGATCTTACAAACAGATCGTTGTGATCGGGTAGTTTTCTATTCTTGGAATACCGCTCTGCACTGATTGAAAAGTGAGAGACAATTGTTTTTACATCCAAGCTCATATGATGGGATCCTTGCGAGTCATTGTTTGCCACTGGCCTGGTTCCAATAGAGTTTTCCTAACTCCAAGTGGGGCCAGGCGGCAGTAGGATTTTGGTTAGCGGCCCTGTGCAAGACCGCCACGGCGTTGGTTAAATCATTTTGATGTCGGTATAGATCATACTGTTTCTGATATATTTGAAACCAGTCCGGCTTTAGTTCAAGGGCGCGATTATAGTGGGTAAGAGCCTCACTGAGTTTTTCCTGGTTTTGATAAATCTGCCCCAAATAGTAGTGGGCTGATGAATCGCCCGGCTGTCGTTCCAAAATCTTCAGATATAAAGCAATGGCTTCGTCGCTTTGCCCTAACTCTTGATAGATGTTTGCCAATTCCCAATAGTTACTTAGTGCATCAGAGGCCTGGTTTATGGCGACTTCATAAGACATGGCAACCTGGCTTAACGCCGCTCTTATTTCATCATCGCCAGTGGTTTGGAACGCTCTTAGGATGGCCTGTTGCACTTGGGTATTGTCGGGAGCGAGTTTGACCGCTTGGAGATAGGCCATGGCTGCTCTAGTTTGGTCCGTATCGGCCCTGTTTAACAGATATATCTCAAGATAGGCGTTTCCATAGGCTACGTATGTCTCAGCCAACTTGTCCTTGATGCTACGGCTAAACGGATCGAGCGTAAGGACCTGGCGGTAGGCTTCAATCGCATGTAATTTTGCCTCTGAACCGGGCTGTTGGTTATACCAGTCACCCAGAGTGGTCAGTGCTCCGGCCACCAGTTCAGATTTTTCCGGATTGATCTTAGCAATACCCATGAGTCGGGATAAGGGCTTGAAATCCGGAGTACGCTTGTACTTATCTTGATACTGCTCAAAAAAAGAAATTACGGTTTCGGGCTCATCCAGGAAAAACTCTGGCGAAGATTCTCCCCTAATTCTATAAATTTCCCAGCTTAAGAGCGGAAGATTTTTCTTTAAGAGGGCTAAAAGCTCTTGCCTCTGACCGGCTCCAACCGTGTAAAAGGCTATAACATCTTCCTCCCACCGATTCATCTCTGCGCCGTACCGGGTGGTCAAAGCTGGATTAAGCGCGGCAGCCCGCTGCATGGCGAGCAACGCCTGCGCTGAGTCGCCTGCCTCAGCGTAGAGACGAGCCAGGCTGACATAGGCCTCGATTAATAGTGCCTCCGGGCCGGCAGATGATAAGTCCGGGTCTTGCAGCATCTCAAGATACAACTCTGCATCTCGACCTATACCACCTTGTTTAATTACTGCTTCGATGCCTAATCTTTCAACCGTATTAAGGAGGAAAGGCTCGTAAGCCAAAACAATATGACCTCCCCCTAGTTGCATCAACTGGGATGAAGTAATACCCCAATTGCCTGCCTTGGCCAAAGATTCTAAGTGATACCAGGACCAATCATCAATGGCCATTGGACAGGTGGCACAAGAGGCCAGTTGATTCAAATCCACTTTGAATATAGCGATGCCAGAGCGTCCTTGTTCGGTTTGGTATACTTGCGTGAAGGCGGGGTGGGCAAAAAAGAAGTCCAGACTCCCCAATAGAGACACATGATCACCACCGATGACCAGGTAAGTGGCTTGGTTGGATAGCAAAGTATGATAGAGGGCCTTTTCGGTCCATACGTTAAAGATTGGAAATGAGTCCATTTCATGTTGAATATAAATAATTTCATCCGCCTCGGGTGAGACGAGATATTTTTTTAGCGTGCTGGCATTCATTCGCTTAAACGGGGCCTCAACTATGGGATATTCTCCCCCTAAGCGAAAGTAAGTCAGCCGTGGCCATGAATCCTTACCACTTACCAGAGACGTGCCGGGAGGAAGATGATTCGTTATCCACTCTACCACACCCGTAGTTAATTGTCCCTTTAGATTCACATAGGGGCTTTGTGCTCCATACTTTTGCCAAACAGTACGATTATTGGTTACTTGCGCGGTAACAGCGGACACCGTTTGGGCGAGCATTAAGCCAATTGCGGCCAGAAACAGACTGCCACTTATCATTTGGACCAAACGGCGCATAGTGAGTTGGGCACCAATTTTGCTTAACTGCTGCCCCAGCCAGATCAGATAATGACCCAACAACAAGTAGGAAAGTAGAAATATCCCAAAGTAGTTACGAACCTGCCAGCCACGCTGGCTAAGCACCAAATAAATAGGCATGGGTAAAATAAGAGCCAGCGCCAGCAAGCGGTGGGGAGCGCTACGCCAGGCTAATAACAGGGTAATCAGCCAGGCCATTAGCATCAGGGGGCCAAGCGGGGCCACTGCCGGCTGCAAGGCAACTTGGATGTAGTCAAGGGTCCAAGCAGGAGTAAATCTGGAAAATCTTCCGCTCGTCTGCAAAATTGGAGCCAGTAACATTAACCCTAAGATAAACCCACCGGCGCTAACTAGAAGGGTGTGCCGTTTTAGATACAGACTGGTTAGATGGATCTGGAAAAAGTGACGCACATTATTACTCTGGGCAATCAGGGCCAACCCGCCAGCCAGATATAAGGCCAACCCGACATGAATTAGAGGCCATATCGCGGCCGACGCATCGCCATTTTCCAGTAAAACAATCCGGTTATCCAGGAAATATACGTAGGCTAGCCATAGATAAAATACCAATAAAAAGACGGTGCTACTTACCCAGACCCCAACAAAATTTTTATATTGCTGAAACTTGGGGCTTAACAGCAAAAATAACCAGGGCAACGGCACCCACATCACCCCTAAAGCTTTTGTTAACACCGCCAGCGCTTGCCACAACCCTATCAAGGCAAACAGTCCGTAGTTTTGTTGTCGTAAGGCCAGATAAAAGGTCACTAGGCTCAGATTGACAAACAGGGCCAGGGTGTTATCCAGCATATGCGAGCCGAAAAAATGAAACATCATCATACTGTTGCCGGCAGCCAACGCTGCCCCAAGAAGGCCGGCCCAACTGCTAAACAATAGACGGCCCAGCCAGTAAATCAACAGTAGATTTAACAAACCCAATAATTTAGGGGTAACCAGCCCGGCATCGGGGGTCGGTGGGAATAGGCTGTATGGAACTGCCAGCAAAGCCGCATGAACCGGGCCACGCCGTAACACCGGCTCGCCTAGATCTGTATATCCTTGCCCTGTAGCCAGGTTTAACGCCCAAGTCATATAATTAGTGGCATCATCGAATAAGTTGGCCGCCCGCAGTGACAGCAACGGGGCAACGAGCAACAGCAGGGCAACCAAGTGCCCCGCCAGCATCGTTCGGGGTGGGGAAAACCAGCGCCCTAGTCGCCCCCAATACAGCGCGCCAACTGCTCCATAGCAGACCAGGGCGATGAGGAGAACGCGGCCAAAAGTGAGAGATTCGCTTAGTAAGGCCAAACTCCACCCCGGCAACATCACCAACCAGTAGAGCGGCTTACCTGCCGCCGAAAGGTATAGCCACAGCAGATACAACAATATCCCCACACCGCCTACCCACTTGAGCCACAGCAGTGGCATGCTTGGCTCTCTCTCTGCTTGTCCCCGACCAAAGATAGGGCTGGATAACCAAGATACTTTATTAGTCATTCCGGTTCTCCGGTGCTCAGGGCAAAGTTCATAATTCGCCGCGCCCGTTCTTCCCAGGCATACGGCCGCACATCCTGCCGCGCCTGTGTACCAAGCCGGCCGGCCAGATCAGGGCAAGCCAGCAGATGCTGAATTTCAGCCACCAGCGCCTGGGTGCAGCCTGGCTCGATGAGGCTGGCATTGCGGCCGTGCCTCAGCACCTCTTGAATGGTGGGCAGAGCCGAAGCGATAATGGGCCGGCCGGCGGCCATATATTCAAACATCTTTAGGGGCGAAAAGTACCCGGCAATGGGCAGCCGGGGTGTGTAAGGCATTAGCAACAGGTCCGCAGCAGCCAGATAGATCGGCACGTGCTGATTGGGCACAAAGCCGATCAGCCGTACGTTTGGGCACTGCCGGATTAACTGTTGCGTTTGTTTGATATGTCGCTCCCACCCTCCGACAAAAATAAATTCAACCTCCGGCAACAGCTCCGCTGCTTCTATAATATGCCGGGTGCCTTTGCCGTCGTCCGGACCATCTCCCCAAAACAGATGGCCGGCATACATCGCAATGGGGCAATCGGTTGGCAGGCCAAGTTGTTGGCGGGCTTCGGCTTGGGTGAGATGAGGATTATAGCGGCTCAGGT
Source organism: uncultured Chloroflexota bacterium (assembly GCA_937864185.1). GTDB lineage: Bacteria > Chloroflexota > Anaerolineae > 4572-78 > J111 > JAGRBY01. The sequence continues at coordinate 11,708 of CALMIS010000372.1, read as the reverse complement.
CTACCCCATCGTGCGCGACCACTATTTTTTCAGGCGGAACCCCGCTCTCCATAAACATATTGGCCAGGGCCTGCGAAATGGTCACCACCGCCAGAAAGTGCTGATGCCTCGCTGCCGCGGCAAGACGGCCAGCCTTTAAGCGGGTTGGGGGAGGATAGTGACTTTCGTAGATAGTGGGGATAGTTTGACCGGCGGCGCTCCAGGCCACCCGCAGGCTACGGGTGTAGCACACGGCCGGACCACGCTGCTTGACCTGCCGGGCCGCCAGCCAATCCGCCCCCCCATAGTAGGTAAAATAGTTATAAGGCAAAAACAGATGCGGGCTGGGATATGGGAAGCGGCTCAGTTTGAAGATAGGCTCCACTCCGTAATAGTCCCAAGGCGTAAAGCGGCGACTCGCCCAGTGTTGTAGTTTGAGCGGCACAATTAATTCAACCTGGAATTCGATACGAGCCATCGCCTGGCACATTAACATTACCTGCAAGCTGTTGGCGGTACGAGAGGGGATAGTTGAGCCGGCGATGTAGATTATTTTTCTGATAACCAATTCGGCTTGCTTCATCCTTTTAACTACAAGCATACGGTTATAATCTGTTATACCTTTTAAGCAACCCCCACCGCCGACCTGTCTTTATGTAGACGTTGGGTCTAGAGCAGTGGGCTGATAACTTGTCAGTGCTTTTCGCAGAATGCCGCGATTCTTTTTCATTACTGTGCCCTTATCCTGTGGAAACAATGGTTTATAAATTAACAACATCACCGTCAAACACAAATGAGTTGGCACATAAGGATTGAACATGATTCTGGATAACATTTTACCTGCTGGAGTAGGCGGGCGAGGGTCGTAACTAAGTCCTAAATGTAATCCAACACAGTCTGCGAGTATAAATCCTGCCTGTCTTAATAAATCAATCCGTTCATGAGCCGACAGTTCACCAGGGTGCTTATAGATTTTATTTCGCCAAGGTTTGCCGGCTATCAAGAACCTCAATCTGGACCTTAGGTGAGCCATGTTTGGTACAGATATAATAGCAAAGCCACCGGGTTTTAATATCCGAGCCATCTCTCCCATAGCTTTCAGTTGCATATGCAAAGGGAAATGTTCTAAAACATCGAGGCATAAGGCAGCATCAAACTGCTCACTTTCAAAAGGTAGGGTATAAATACTCCCACGCAGCATTTTTCCGATAATGGGCGTAGCGTACAGATCAACTCCCACCACGTTCTTGTAACCCTGATCCCTTAAGTTTTTTACCATGACCCCTTCACCCCCACCAATGTCAACTAGATATCCGTCTTGAGCCAATTCCTGACAAAGGACCTCACTTACAACATGAAATCTCCTTAAGTATCTAGGCAGCCAATTGCGCGGCAATTGCATGTTGGCGTGGTAAGCTCCACGTGTTTTGTATTCGTTCAGGGATGAATTTTCGTTCTCTATCAAGTCATATTTCCTTGTTAAGACAGTTGGCATTATTAACTACTTTCCACCTGTTTATCATTACCGTGAAAGATCGAAACAATTGTTCCCATCACTATAACGATCCAGATCAGGTAAAAACCAATATAAGCCACACCAGCGCCGACAATTCCACTGGTTGGCAGTAGATACACCAGCAGCCCCAGTTGCACAATGACCCCCAGGCTGATAGCCAGTAACGAACTTGATACGCGGCCAGCGGCCAACAACAACGGATGACCTAAATTTGTTGCTGCCGCCAGCGCCGTACCCAACGCCAGCCAATGTAAAACCGGCAGAGCCGGCCGGTATTCCACTCCCACCGTAAAGTCAATAAGCCACGGGGCGCTTACCCACATTAGAAGCAAAATCACAAACATTACCGTACAGGTTAAAACCAGCAACTTTCTAACTAGCCGCTTTAATTCGATCATACGTTGCTGGCTCCATAGCCGGGTAAAATCGGGGTAGCTGGCCGTGTAGATTGGGTTAATGGGAAAGCCCATTACATCGGTAAAAGAGCGGGCCAGCCGGAAATAACCAGCCGCTGCCGGTGATAACCAGTAGCCGATCAGCAGCATATCCGCGTTGCGCTGAAGCAGCTTAAAGAAGGCCCCTGCGTTTGTCATAAGCAAGAACTCTAGCACAGGGCTTAACTCACCTTTTAGCAAATGTAGCGGCGCCTGAAACCAGGTCACCAGATGCAGTTGATGGCTTATGTGATGGGCCATGACCATCAAAGAAACAATACCAATCGCCGTGGCAGCCATGTATATCAGCAATACCTCTTGTACACCGCCGCCAAACCAAAATAAAACTATCGTGCCTATCAGTTTCAAAATAGCCACCCCGACTCGTTGGTACGCCAGCCAATTGAAGCGGTCATTGACTCTTAGCAGTGCCGAGGTGGTACCATTAGGAATCATAATTAGCATCATTGCCGCATACAACTCAATTAAATAGGCCTGTTGTTCGTTTTGTAGAAACAGGCGCGCCCCCACTGCCGCCGAAAAATAAAGGATTAAAAAAGCCAAGCTGCCGGTTAGCGCATCGACCAGGTAACAAAGTTTAACTACGGCAGTGGCCCGGACAAAATCCTTAGCCTCCAGATATCTAGTGACAAATTTAATGACCGTTTCCCACACTCGCGAGTCAACCAACTGGTTCACGGCCGTAGTATAAGCCGTGATCAGGGCCAGAATCCCAAATTGCTCTGGGCCCAACAGTCTAGCCACCAGAATGCCCTGCAAAAAATTAAAGACCAGGGTTAAGCTGTCTCCACTGAGCAGCCAGCCGGAATTGGTCAACAGCCGTTTGAAGTTGGGATCACTCGCCAGCAATTGACGGGTGTGAGAGGTAACCGTTTGAAGCACTATAAGGACCCAGGTAAAAATTTACTAGAGACGACTGTTTTCCCAATATTAAGTCGATTACGTTCATGGCTGGCTGCCACTCCCGGCTCTTGCCCCAAAATCTTGACCAAAAAATGGGTGCCATTGCGCCCGGTGCCTATGGCGAAGCCTACTTGGTCTGGGAATAAAGGCTCCGTCATGCTTAACTCAATTTATCCGACAAAGCGACATACCCCCGCTGGTTCAGCGTAGACTGCATCAGGGCTGTAATTCTCCGGAGAGAGTCCTCATCCAGTTGACTCTTGAATTTATAATCCTGGCTCTTTACCTGGGTCAAGTCTAACGGACCATACCTATTCGGGTCAACACCTATAAATACGGCCAGTTGGCGTAGATGAGTCCCGGGATCAGTGCAGAAATCTTCATACCGAATTTCAAATAACCGCCCCTTTTCTTCAAGCTGGAGGGCTTTGTTTTGCCGGGCTATTTCTTGCAAGTGGTCCTGCCAGTGTTTAGTAAACTTTTCTAGGAGAGTCTCCAAATTAAAGTCGTAACCTCCAGCTTGATATCGAGCCAAATTAGCAGCGATTTTTTTAGACTCCCATTTGGCATAAGACAGGACCACTGCTCGGCCATCTCGCACAATATGAATAAACCGTGCTTCGGGAAAGAGCTGTAGCATCCTCGGGATCATAAAAGTAACCATGACGCTCTTGTTCAAAAACGCTTGGCCTCTGGTCATAAACTGGTATGCGCCAAAAACAGCTTGCAGGTGTCGCTCATAGGATGGGCTACTTTGTTTTAGTGAAATTTCCGTAAAACCATAAGGATCATCCCAAAATACAGGTACATCTATTTTGGCCGAGCGCCAGGGATAGGTTTGAGGAAACCACAACTCATTGGCTTCGGTGGGATAGACGGCAATATCCCGGTGCGCCTTGAGCAGGTGCTGCAATAATGACGTGCCGCTCCGCCCGCAGCCCACAAAAAAGACAGGATTACGCAACTGTTGCTGGCTGAATTCAGGAAAAGCGGCAGCCAGTGCGCCGGCAAGTACCACACTTGATCGACTCTTAAACCTGATCGAACCTTGTTCAAATAAGTATCGGGCGGAAAAGCGTTTTTTCATTGCCCTTTCTTACGTACTTTTCCAAAACAGATCCACTGGCTTGATGCCTATGCCTGACTGATTGCCTGAATAAAGGCGCTGCTAGTGGTCAAATCCTCATCGCTGATCAATTTAAATCTGGGGGCCAATTGCTGTCTGGACAGCCCCCGGATTGGTCAGGTTGGCCCGGATATTGGTTAGGCGCTCAGGCCTGAGCGCCTGTTGTAACCGGGCTGGGGTTAAAATATGCTCGGGGAAAGCATAAGAATCCAGATAAGGTTTTACCACGGTCAGATCATCATCGTGCGGAATGGAGGCATGAGCCTGAAACATAGCCACCAATTCATCAAACACCGACAAATTCCGGTCTGTATTAGCATAGCGGGTTACATCCAGCGCATAGTAGTTCTCAGTCCCGGTAATAAGCGCGGCCAATCCAACCCCCAACGAGTCACCAGGTCCCAGTTCCGCGACAGAGTTGGGTTCGGATGAAAGACGATGCCTTTCTAACATTACCAGATGCCGCAGCCAAACTGAGTAGCAATATTTCGCCGAAGTAGAGCCTCCGGTACCCTGGGTTAATAGAGGATACAGACCTGGAACATAGGTTGCCGCTGTTCGTAACCACGACTTAACAGACATCATAATTTATCACATGTCACTCTCCGCCAGAACATTACTGCAGGCTCTCTGTTTACTGCCTGGTTAACAAGAGAGTTACTAAAAAAAAGTTAAAAAAGACCCAGTTTAATGCATGCCTGGCAATTTTTTGCTGGGTCAGGTAGCGTATAGCCGGGTATTTTTTTAACTTGGGGTGATCCACGCTAACTAATTGAGGCGTGAAACCGTGCTGCTGCATCAGTTGCTTGATTTCAGCCGGACGACGGTAGTAGGTTTTGTCAACACTGTACCGGTAATATCCCTCGATCTTCTCGTAAACAGTGCCCGCCTGCAATTCAGACCAGCCAGGTTCAAATCCCAATCTAACAAAGCTGCCAATTAACTGTCGCCGCCAGTGATTCTTTGGCAGCCAGTGTACAAACGGCATATGTAAATGGGCCTCTACCAGATGGTAACGTGCCGGAAAGGAATGGACACCAATGCCACCGGGGCAGGTGATACGGCTTAATTCGGCCGCAACTAACGCCAAGTCCTGAATATGTTCAAACACTGCTTCCGAAAAGATGATGTGGAAGAAATTGTCAGCAAAGGGCGAACGCCCCTGTTCATCCAGCAAAGTTAAAACCTGCTCTGCATCAAGGCCGCGTTCAGCAAAAAACAACTGCCCCCTAGTAACCACTTCCGGATCAACCTCTACACCAAAAGCGTTATAACCATATTTCCGTAAATAAGCTACCGAACGCCCCCGACCACACCCCCAATCCAACACCTTAATTTCTTCTCTGGTCAGACCATGTCGCCGGGCATAATCAGCTAGGTACCATAGCGTCACCGCCCCTGGTTGATAAGTCGCCATTTCCTGTTCAGTTAAAATCTCGTGTTTTGACATAGCTTTTTCCTAATTCTTCCCTATGGCGGTCACATACGCGCGCGCTACACCGTCGACCATATGACAATTGGTAAATTTGGCGGCGACAATGGCCCGACCTTGGTGGCCCATCAGTGTTGCCTCGGCGGGGTGATCCAGCAGCCAGATAACTCGTTCAGCCATGGCCTGAGGGTCGCCGGGCGGGGTCAGGTAACCGCTTTGACCATGGGACACAATCTCCGGGTGGCCGCCGACAGCGGTGGCCACCACCGGTAGTTGCATCGCCATGGCCTCCTTCATCGAGCCGGGACTGGCCTCTTGCCGCGAAGTGGAGACAAAAATATTAGCCATGGCCAGCAACTGCGGCACATCACTGCGACGACCTAAAAAGAGCAACCGCTCGCCCAAGTTGTGAGTTTGTGCCTGGGCTTTTAATCGAGGCAGTAGTGCCCCGTCACCGAGCAGCACAAAGCGTGTGTTGGCCCGCTGGCGGCACACCAGAGCCGCCAATTCCACAAAATCGTCTAGCGCTTTGGCGGATCTGGCATTAGCCACCCGAATGACCACTTCTTCCTCGGGTTTTATTCCCAAGTTTTGCCGCAATTTCCCTACAATTTGGCGAGACTGCGGATTAAAACGCTCCAGGTCAATCCCGGAGTGAACCACTTGAACATTTTCAGAAGGTACACCCCAGCGATGAACCACCTGGGCCTTAACCGCTTCACTAACCGCAATAATGACCTTAAACCAACGGTGGGTAACAGCATTACCCCAATAGGCTAGTCGGGGAATATCCGGCCATGCCAGTTCGGAGCGTACATGGGGCACGGTGGGTATCCCGGTTAGTAAGCCAGCCAACTGCCCCCAGATCACCAAGTTCACATGGATCAGATCAATCTTCTCCCGGCGAATGATCTGGACAATAGCCCGCACACCCCGCGGGTCGTAAACCGGGTAGGGATCAAGTTCATACACTTTAACGCCCAACTCCACAAAGCGACGATACAAATCTAAATCTTGGGCAGAACGGTTCGATAACTCATTGTTTAACCCGAGGCTGAGTTTATAACTGGCCGAACAGATGATTGGTTCAAAGCTGGCCCGCTCCAAATGGCGGGCAATTTCATATACCTGTAACTCTGCCCCGCCTCGAATGATAGGCCCCATAATCAGTAACACTTTTATTTTCTGCGCCATGAAATGAGCTAGTTTACGCCCCTTCTCTGATTCTATCTAGACTATTCAGCAAGATTATGAGGCTCGCTTTTGTCGCCAACAAGATAATTCTCGCCCTAATAAAGACTCCAGGGCTAAAATTTCCGAATGATACAACTGCTCAAGGTAATGTCGTGTAGCAGGTTTCATTGCCGGTAAGCTTTTATCACTGGCCAGAACTAATTGGTCAATTCGTAAGTTTCTGGCGGCTGTCACTACCCAGGCCAAATAGGGTCTCCGGTTAAGCTGACGACGTGACTTTTCCAAACAACGGCTTAGGGTTGGATACCTAGGCAGATAACTTTTGTTTATTTTGCCCTTACTGGCGGCATCAGCAAATTTAGCCGCATTTAGACCCAAAAATAATCCAAGTTGCTGTTTTGTGTGGGCCGCATTGTTAACAGCTTCTTCCATAATCAAAATCAGAAATTGCTCGCGATCAAAGTGACGAAAGTACTCTTTCAGGGGGCGGCTGTAATAGCCATGTTCAATCAATCGTTCCCAAAAGACGGCCAGACAATCCTCAAAAGTGCCTTGAAACTCACCGGCTTTAAGTAACACTCCAAATTGTGAAAAGGCTCGGTCTACTGGATTGCGTAAGATTACTAAAAATTTCTTTATGGAGGGAACCTGAGCGATTCGGGCCGGACACTCATTACAATAAAGATAGTAAGGGGTAAACTCGCCAATAGCCACATATTTTTGAGCCACCTCTTCTCCTGGGAAAAATTTTTCGTATTCGCTTAACCCTTTATGAAAACTATTCCTGAAAAAATAAATCTCTTTTCGCTGAGACATATAAACATCCGGATGGCTGCGCAGTAGGTTATACAACCATGTTGAACCAGACCGGGGCGCGCCAATTCCTAGGAAATTCGGAAGGGTCATTGTTTTCTCGCCAAGCTTGATCTTCGTGCCCTATCTAGAACAGATCGGTAAACGTTTATGGTTTGGTCAGCTACCGAGTCCCAACTGTATTTCTGCCGCACTAGCTCTTGCCCTTTTAAGCCCATTTGGGCAAGAGCGGGATTATCAATCGCCCGACAAATAACCTCTGCCAGTTGTTCTGATTGTTGTGGAGCCACTAAATAGCCATTTTCACCATCAACCACAAAATCCGGGTTGGCCCCCACCTTAGTCACAACCACCGGGAGTCTGGCTGCCCAGGCTTCCAACAGGGTTAGCGGCTGGCCCTCGTACAACGAAGGTAACACGAACAGATGCGACGATTTGAAGGCCCGGATCTTATTGACGCCGGTTAGATGACCGGTAAAGATAAAATAATCGACTAAGCCATAAGTTTTGATCCGCTCTCTCAGGGCGGGTAATTGTCTGCCAGCCCCCACCATTAGCACTCGCACATTGGGATGGCGTTTCACCACCCGGTCTATAGCCTCAACCAGATCAAACAATCCTTTTTGCGGATGAAACCGCCCCACGAACACCAACTGAAATTTACCGGCTTTTTTACAGGTCACGGCCTCAAATTCAGCCAGGTTGACCCCGTTGGGGATAATAGCAATATCCTGGTTAACATTAGGGTACTCGAAGATATCACGGCTGACGCTGATCTCCTGATCATACCTGATCTTGAACAGTAAAATAGTTTCCAAAATTGTCAGAATTTTTGCGTTCAGCCGGTGATCAATCATGGCCCCCATTCTCTTTTGACCAATACCTTGCACTGTAAAAATGACCGGGATGCCTTTCAACCGGGCAGTAATCCAGCCCGGCAAGCCGGCGGCAAAAGCGTGAGCGTTGACGACATGATAAGGTTGCTGCACCACAAACGGAATGGCGACCACGCAATACACCAGCTTACCCAGAAAGCTTTCCGCCGGGAAGCAGCAGGGGCCCACCCGCACCAAGCGCAACCGGTCATCTAGGTAACGTTCCACTACCGGCGAGCGAGCCTTATTCCTTTCTAATTGATTACCGGTCACGATATCCACGCTGCAGCCATGATTTCTTGCCAGATGTTGGGCCAATTGCCAAACCGCCATGTGACCACCACCGGTTTGAAAATCCGCCTGCCAGCTATCAATCATAAGGCATATATTCATGGGTTAGTTATCTGTTTTGGCTTACTCAAACGAGATAGGGCAAATTTCTTCGCTGGGTAATTTTCCGTTAATTGATGATAAAGCTGCTCAGTTTGCTGCGTGCTGACACTCCAATCAAACTGCTGTGCCCAGCTTGTCGCCATTTGGGCTATCGCTACCCGCGTAGTGTTTTCTGAAAGCAGAGAGTAGAGCCGTCCTTCTACTTCTTCTAATAATTTCAGACTCACCACAAAACCACTCTGGCCCTCATTAACTAAAGAATCAGCCGCGCTATATTTGGCCTGAGCTACTACGACCGGCAAGCCGCAGGCATTTGCTTCCAGCACAACTATTCCAAACCCTTCTCGTTCGGATAGCAGCACAAATACCTTTGAGGCTTTCATATAACTGTATACATCCGCATGATTATCTAAAGCACCCAAAAATTCAGTATTTTCCTCCAAACCCAATTGGCAATTTAACTGTTCCAGCGCTTTACGCTCAGGGCCGTCGCCAATGATCAAACATTTGATCTGGGGCAGCCTCTGCTTCAACCGTTTGATGACTTGCAGCAGCAAGTCTACATTTTTTTCTTTAATCAACCGTCCGACAAAAATGACATCTGATTTTTTGGCTGAAATCGAAACACTTTGGATTTCAGCCAGGTTGATACCGTTATGAATTACCTCTATTTGATCCGGTGAAACTCCGTGCCCGACCAAGGCGGATTTGGTATGCTCTGATACAGCCACAATCCGGTCTGGCAAACGCGCTGCCAGCCACTCAATTATTTTAGCGACAAAGCCCTTCGGCCAGGACTCCAGATACTGATACCAATAGTTACCCCAATATTCATGCCAGGTAACAAGCAGGGGTTTACGTTTTAACAAGACATAGATCTTACACGTAAATACCGGAAAAAATGGTATGTTAGAACAAACTACCAGATCAAAATCTACCTTTAAAAGTGGTCTGAACAGCCTCAAACTGTAGTAAACAGCTTGACTAATCGAGCGGCGACCATCTACATACAGCTCTTTGGGCGGACAGACACCGTGCAACGTGATCCCTTGTTCCGTTCGGATCACATCCGGCCCATCCCAAAACTTCATGCCCCATAAATGAATTTCGTGTTCGCCGTTGAGCCGTCGGGCCAGTTCGTAATAACGCCGTTCGGCGCCACCTTTAACGTAGGGGTAAATTACATCGTAAACAAATGCGATTTTCATACTTCCTATTTTCGTTCAATTCCTAACAGGCTCAAAAAAAACGAAGAAAAGACAGTTTGCGCGCCTGTTACCATCAGGGTCATGGCCAACACCGTTTCACTAATATGCAGATGTCCTTCAAATCCGGTTGTTAACCAGATGCAAAGGATGTACAGATTAATCCCGAACCCAGCTAAAAAGAGAAGGCTCCCCAGCCCAATCCCCCGCTCCAGATTAAAGTAACGATTAATCAGGCTGACTGTCGCACTCTTCCGGGCAAAACGTTCGGTCACTGAATAGACGCTGGCATATACTCCTAAGGCCATGGTTTGAAAACCCATCAAAGCCAGGAGACTGCCCAACACAATATAATGCAGCCCAAAGTACAATCTCCCCACCTGCACTGGCCCCCACACCAGCATTAACAGGAGTAGCCAACCCAACCCAAACATAGCTGTGCCGGGCAACAAAAACAACCAGCGCGGACTATACAACAGCAAAAATCGCAGGTGTCGCCAGCCATCTCGCCAACTGCGCAGGTGAGGCGCCCGACTGCGTCCATCCGGCGCAAGGGTAGTAGGCACTTCGGCAATCCGCTGGCCATAAAGGGAGGCCTTGACCACCATCTCGCTGGCAAATTCCATCCCGGTCGTTTGCATCTCCAACCGCTTCACAGCCGCCCGGCTAAAACCACGCAGGCCACAGTGAAAGTCGCCAAGCGACGTGGAGAAAAAGAGGCGCCCCAGCCAGCTTAAAACCGGATTGCCCAAATAACGATGCAACGGGGGCATGGCTCCCGGCGCAATGCCTCCCTTGAAGCGATTGCCCATCACCAGATCATATCCTTCCCGCAGCTTCTCCACAAAGGGCATCAGATTGGTAAAATCATAGCTATCATCCGAATCCCCCATAATGATATAGCGCCCCTCAGCCGCTTCGATACCGCCTAGCAGTGCCGCGCCATATCCTATTTTCTTGACGTGTATGAGTTTGGCCCCCGACCGGGTAGCAATTACCTGCGACCCATCGGTGCTGCCGTTATCGGCAACCACCACTTCACCTTTAACGTTATGCTGGCGCAAGAACTGCTGTGCTTTATTAATGCACGTTGCCAGCGTTTCCGCCTCATTCAAGCAAGGCATAATGATTGATAATTCAAGCATATCACCGGCGAGCGTCGTCGTTGCCTCAGCCGGTTGAGGCAACGAGTCCAAAGCCGCCAGCCCACCAAAAACTGATTTTGGGTACTGCTGAGAACTTGCGAGATGGGGGGACATCAGCTTCGCCTCCTGGTAGTGAAATCATTCTAATATTCAAGTTATAGCGCTGCTTTAGTTTTGCAGATCACGTGGATCGCAATACAACGGATACATCTTGCTTATGGTTGGCACTCGGACGAGTGGCTATTCAACTTCATAGAGAAAATAGGCCGGGCAAAATTAAACGACTGCTCCAGCCAGTCACGAAGATCAGCAGAGAAGGCGTAAACTTGGCTAAAATTATGGCCGGAGCTAGCAACCTTGGAGGTGGAGAAGGCAAGAGCGACCTTAAATTTAAATGTGGCAGAGGTCGTTTGATGGAGCATGGTCGAATCTTTTACCATATCAATGCTCCGGCCGGCACCGGTCTGTCCGGTGATATGGGTTGCGATTGAGTTCGATAGAGGGCTATTTTAATATTAGGGGAGATATTGTGCAAGCCCACCGGGTGGCTAGACACCTCGGCTTAAATCACAACAGGAAGCCACCAATTTCCTTACTGGAAAAAAAATTTTCCTTACTGGAAAAAAAATTTTCCTTACTGGAAATTACCAATTTCCTTACTAGGAATCATGG
>CALMIS010000371.1 GCA_937864185.1 uncultured Chloroflexota bacterium | reverse complement strand
AGCGGACGGTCGGCCAGATCGATTTGATAGACCAACTTCATGTAACTAAGATAAATACCAATGACGACGCCCAGGGCGAACGAAAGCAGCCCGAGCAGCCCGAAAATCTGAATCGGCCGGGTGGAATAGCTGAGCATAAATTTGACCGCCAGCAGATCGAGCACCACCCGGAGAATCCGCCCCAACCCGTACTTACTGTTTCCGAATTGGCGCGAACGGTAGTTGACCGGCACCTCGGCGATGTTGGCCCCGTAGTAGCTGGCCAGGGCCGGAATAAAGCGGTGCAGGTCGCCGTACAGCTTGATCTCTTTGATGACCTCTTGCCGATACGCTTTCAGGGCACAGCCGTAATCGTGCAGATGAACGCCGGTACCGGTCGAAATCAGCCAGTTCGCCGTAGCCGAGGGCAGTTTACGGGTCACCTTCGACAGAACCCCTTCCTGCCAGCGCTCCACTCGCCAGCCGCTGACGACGTCGTAGCCTTCGCTGATTTTGGCCAACACCTTGGGGATGTCGGCCGGGTCATTTTGCAGATCGGCATCCATCGTGATGATGATCTCGCCCCGGGCCCGATCAAAGCCGGCGGCGAAGGCCGCGGTCTGGCCAAAATTGCGCCGGAAGCGGACCACCCGGACGCGAGCGTCTTGCTCGTGCAGCTCTTTGAGCACGGCGTAGCTGCCGTCGCGGCTGCCGTCATCGATACAGATGATTTCAAATGTCTGCCCGGTTTGCTCCAGGGCAGGGATCAGTTCGCTGGCCAGCAGCGGTAGACTTTCTACCTCGTTGTAGATAGGCAAAATGATGCTAAGCTTGGGCGGCTCAAACTCGGCCGGCGCTGCCATCCCGGTCAGGGGTTGGCTATCGATTTTCGGATACAACATTGCGAGCTCCTCGCATAAGATATACGACCCCACCGACAATGCCGGTGCAGACATTGCCGATGACATAAACCAAGAGCGACATCGCCACCGCCACCTCCGGTAAGACTCCAATTTGGCCATACAACTGCTGAAACGCATTCTCGCGCAGCCCCAACCCGGCAAAACTGATCGGGATCAGCAGCACCAACGACGTGATCGGCACAATAATGGCATACTGCACCGGACTGACCGGCGCTCGCACGGCAAAGCCGATGAACATATACATGGCGATGTGAATCAAGTTGAACAGAACCGAGACCAGATAGGCCCCGCCCAGCGCCGGCAGCGGATAACGCTGGAACGACTCAAACATATTGCCGATCGCCTTTTTTTCGGTTAGCCAGCGGAAGGGGCCGACCTGCTGCCTGAGCTTGAGATAGAGCGAGCGGTTAATCAACAGCGCTCCGCCTACCAGTCCACCGAAAAAGATGGCGATGGTGAAATAGCCGACCGCATTCGGGACGGTGCCCCAGTTGGTGACCAGGGCAATAAGGGCAATGGTTTGGAGGGCGAACAGGCCCAAAAATCGTTCGACGACCAGGCTGGTAATCGTGTCCGAAATGCGTTCGCTGTAGCGGTTGATCTCGATGCCGCGAATGGCATCGCCGCCGAGACCACTGGGCAAGAGATTGTTAAACAAAAAACCGATCAGGTAGATCGCGGTCAATTCGCCAATCGGCACCGGCACGCCAATCGAGGTTAGCAAAATCTGCCAACGCCAGGCCCGAACGACGACAGTGATAAACATGACCACGGTGGCAGCCACCAGCCAGGCCGGATCGGCTGCTTTTAGCACCTCGATCAGCGCTTGGGTATCGATGCTGTAAAAAATGAAAGCCAGCAGCACCAGGCTGATGACAATCTTCAAGATGTTGAAGAGTTGTTTACGGTTCATAGTTGTAATTGGAGACCGGAGCTGAGTTCCCAGATTGGTTCAAGCTTCAAGACTGAACCAATCTTATCCGTCTACGCTCAGTCTCCAATAATCTGCTGATACACTTGTAGCGCTTTTTCCCACTGACCTGACTGGACTAAGATATCGGCCTCGGCGGCGGCGGGACCCTGCCAGGCCAGATTAAAGGCCACGGCCTGCCGGTAGGCCTCGACCGCTGCCGGCACATTGCCAACCGCCTGTTGGGCTTCCGCCAGGGCGATGAAGCCGTTCACCCAACCGGGAAAGATCTCGACGGCTCGTTGGTATGGTTCCAGCGCCTCCACCGGCCGACCGGCCGCCAGCAAGGTGTCGCCCAGGGCTCGGAGCGCCGCAGCTTGGGCTGTGCGCGGGTCCGGATCGAGGACACCCTCTGCTTCCATCGCGGCAGCCCACGGATAAGCCGCTTCCACCGCCTGGGCGGCCAAATCGGTGGCCGCCTGGCTCAGGAGCTCCGGTTCGTAAACCGGCAGCAGCGGCTCTGAAACGATTACGCCCTCGAAGGTAACGTTTCGCAGCGCCGGCGACTCGGCGGGGGCAAAGCGGTTGACCGCCCAAATACGCCCGCCGTAGTCTCGCAGGGACGTGGCGTGGCGTTCAATATTAGTCACCAATGCCGCAGGAGTCAAAAGTTGGGCCTGCCCACGATAGTAGTAATCAATGAAACGGCCCTCATCCCAGAGCGGACCGATCAAGATCAGGTCGACCGGCCGGGTCTGCTCGTCCAGGTAGGCGGCGGCAGCGCGCCAGTTGGGTTTGGTTTGCCGGTAAATCGCCAGGGAGCCGAGGAAAGAAAGGGTGGCCAGGATCCAGACCAGGTAACCGGCGACAGCGACCCGGCGCGGTTCGATCAGCCGGCCGAGCTGAGTAGCTCCGTAAGCGATAACGGTCAAATAGATGGGCAGCACAAAGGCATACCGAAATTGCAGCGCCCGCGGGTCGCCCAAAACCAGGGGCAAGGCGACCGGTAGCAGCAACCAGGCGGTGGCAAAGCCAGCCAGCGGCCAATTTTGTTTAACCAGTATAATGATGCCTATCCCAAACAGGGCTAAGAACAGCCAGGCCACCCCCAGCGGCGCCGGACCCAGCGCCTCTACGACGCCCAGGATAAAAGTCAACGGTTCGCCCACGCCCCCCTCAATCGCTCCGACGGCGGCGCGGCGGCGGAGGATGCTAAAGAGGACGGGCCACCAGGGGGTGTAGAGCAGGCCGGCTATGATTGTGGCGGCGGTAAAGCCGATGAAGGCGCGTGGGACGTGGGACGTGGGACGTAGGGCGTAGGGCCTAGGACTGGGGAAATGGCTGTCGCTTGGAGACCAGACTTTAGTCTGGATGATGTAGCTGACCAGGAAAACACCGTGGGTCGCCAGAGTCAGAAAGCCGAAGTACATGGTATAGAGAGTCGCCGTCAGCGCCAGGCTGTAGGCCAACCAGCGATCCCAGCGGGCTGGCCGGCGAACTGCCCGAAAGAAGAGTAAGGTAGAAAACGCGGCCAGCAGCATGAAGAGCGCGTGCATGCGGGCTTCCTGGCCATATTTGAGAGCGACCGGGGCGAGGGCGAGGAGGAGGGCGCCGAAGGTAGCAGTGGTATGAGAAGAGGGGCGTAGTCCGTAGTGCGTAGTCCGTATTGCGTAACCTCTTTTACTACGCACTACGCAATACGCACTACATCGGGCCAACCGATAAGTCACCGCTACACTTAAAACCACGGCCAGGACTGACGGAAAGCGCCACAGCCAGTCCGACACCACGTCAGGACCGGTGGAGTGGCCCAGCGGGACAGTGAGCCGGGTAAAAGTGCCGGCCAATAAATAGTAGAGCGGCGGGTGAATGTCCTCGGCGGTCCAGGCGATAACCTCCGCCGGGCTGCGGCTGGCGTAGAGTGCGGTCAAAATTTCATCGCCCCAGAAGCTGTCGCCGGCCAGGGCGTGGAGGTTTAGAAAAAAGGCGAGCAGGACCACAAGGGGAACAAGGGCAAGCGAGGGGGGCTTATCGGTTCGGTGCTGCTCATTCTGTGTCACGAATAAGCGAAGGTATCATGCTTTACGCCAACGCGCAAAAGCCACCGGGTAAATCGTGTTCTTCGGGGTCTAGTTCACCGCTGGCCGGGCCAGGCCCCAGTCGTCACTGTTTCCGACGTTGTCGCGGACCGGGCGCTCGCGGCGACCATCGAGGGACATGGCCAGCACCTGCCAGCCTTGCCCCAAAGCATCGGAGCGGAAGTAGATTTCCAGGCCGTCGGCGCTAAAGGTAGGCGTTGTGTCGGAGCCGGGCCGGTGGGTGAGTTGATCGATGCTGCCGGCCGCGATGTTGAGCCGGTGGATTTCCCAGTCACCGGTCCGGGCCCGAGAAGTAAAGACGATAAACCGGCCGTCGGGCGACCAGGTGGGATAGCTGTCGGTGCTGTCGCTGGTCAGGAAGGCGCCCCCGCTGCCATCGAATCCAAACTTCCAAAGGCCACACTCCGGGTTGCAAGACTTAACGACCAACTCCTGGCTGTTTGGATGCCAGGCTGGCTGTTCGCCGGGAAAGCGGCTAATTTCCGTGCCGTCACGCACATCAAAGACGAAGATTTGATGGGGGACCCCTTCCTGGCCAATCTCGGCGGCCAACTTAATCCCGTCGCGAGACCAGGTCAAATTGCGGACGTGATCAATTTTGACTCGTTGTTGCACCTCACCGGTCGCTACGTTCATAATCCAGATGCCGCTGCCGTCGGCATAGACGCCCCCCAATTTACTGAGCGGCGGTTCGCCGTAGAAGGCCAGACGTTGGCCGTCCGGGGCCCAGGCCGGGGCGGAGGCAGAGGGATGTAGAGTCTCTTGAAGGGGCACCCCGAGGGAACTGACCAGCCCTAACTCGTGGTTTTGGCCGTTACTTTGCACGTAGACCACTTGAGCCGGCCGGGGCGTACTGGTCGGCGTGGGGGTACTGGTCGGCGTGGGGAGGGGGGTCTCGGTGGGGAGGAA